>DATMTF010000106.1:0-3578 GCA_035565015.1 Asticcacaulis sp.
TTTTCTGCAAACTCAAAGAGTTCAAACGTATCGCCATGAGAGCAGACAAAACCGATAACAGCTTCAAGGCTATGATCTATCTCGTGGCTGCCGTCATAAACTCAAGATGAATCCCCACAAACCCTAGTGCGTTGGCGTCGCTAGGCTGTATTAATATACAGCCGTCGCTCGCCGCCTGCTATCGGATTCAAATCTCACGATTTTCATCGGCGCCGAATATCGCCCGCGCCGCCAGACCGAGGCCGCTGGCCACCGAGGAGAAGCGGTCGCCATAGTGCAGGCGCGCCGACGGGAAGGCGGCCTGCATGGCGGCTTCAAAACCGGGCAGGGCGGTCGAACCGCCGGTCATGAACAGGGTCTGCACCCGGTCCGCCGCCAGCCCTGCGCGCTCGCGAACACAGGCGACGGCGGTGGCGACGACGCGTTCGACATCGCTCTTGACGCTCTGCATCAGATCGTCGCGCGTGATCTCGCGCGTCCAGCCGTGCGAAATGGCGGTGAAATTGGCCAGATGCGTTTCCGCGTCCGACAGGGCGATCTTGGCGGTTTCGATGCGCGCCGCGACCGCGTGACCGGAGTGCGTCTCCAGCACCTCCAGAAGACGCGCCGTCAGGCTACGGTCGGCGGCCTGATGGTGCAGTTGCCGCGCCCCGCTCATCACCTTCTGCGTATAGAGGAAGTTGATCAGGTGCCAGGCCGCGAGCTGATGGTAATAGAGCCCCGGCATGTCCAGCCCGCTCTTGAACTGGCTGCGATAGCCAAGATCGCGCATGGCGGTGTTAAGGCTCAGGCGCGTGTCGAAATCCGTACCGCCGATATGCACGCTCGCATTGGCCAGAATCTCGCGCGTATCGCCCAGCTTCAGAACGGAAAAGTCCGAGGTGCCGCCGCCGATATCGACGACCAGCACGATCTCTTCGCGGCGCAGATCCTCGGCGTAGTCGCGCGCCGCGGCCAACGGCTCGAACTCGAAGGCGATGTTCTTGAAACCTTGCGCCTCGGCTATGCCGCGCAGTTCGGCTTCGGCGCGCTGGTCCGCCGTCTCGTCGCCATCGACGAAATGCACGGGCCGCCCCAGCACCACGTCCTCGATCGGCTGTCCGGCCAAGGCCTCGGCGCGCGCCTTCAGATGCGCGATATAGAGACCGATCAGGCTGCGAAAATCCTTGCGGCCCGCGCCGATCTGCGTCGTTTCGCCGATCAGGCTGGAGCCGAGGATCGACTTCAGCGCCCGCATCAGGCGGCCCTCATAGCCGTCGAGATACTGCGACACGGCGTCGCGTCCGAAGGCGACGACGTTGGTTTCAAAATTGAAGAACAGGGCGGACGGCAGGGTGACGGCCTCGCCCTCAACCGGAACCAGCCGCAGGCCCGCCGCATCGCCGAGACAGACCGCCGAGTTGGAGGTGCCGAAATCAATGCCGCAATAGGGACGCATAACAAGTCTCGCCGGGAAAGGGGCGGCGTCTTTACGCGCATCCGGGCCGGATGAAAACCCCTATTCGGCGACGCGCCCGCTAACAAAGCTGTAGGCTTCGCGCGTCAGGGCGGGCCAGTCGATGCGACTGGCGGCGGGCAGGACGATCCATTCGCGCATCGGCCTGCCCTGACCGCGCTCGAAGCGGTGCGCCTCATGGCTTGCGATCAAGGCGTCGATGCGCGCAGCGGGCAGTTTCAGCACGAGGCCGCCGTGGTAAGGAAAGGCGAACAGCTTACCGTCCGCCATCAGGCCCGGTTGGTGTAGCGCCTTGCCGAGCGTGACGCCGGGCAGACCGGCGACGGCGGACATCAGTTCGGCGAGGTCGGGCGTCAGCACGGTCAAAGCTCGATCAACACGTCCGGCAGTTCGTTGGGATTTTCATCGCCCGCCGGGAAATGCTGGGTCAGGGCCTCGCCGCAGCGTGCGATGGCCGCCTCATAACCGCCGGTCAGGTCGCCCTTTTTGATATGGGTCAGCAGTACGCTCAACGTGTCCTTCCACAGGCCCTGATCGACGCGCGCATGGATGCCGGAATCGGCGATGACCGCGGCGTAGTGTTCCTCCAGCGCGCAGAAGATCATCACGCCGGTATTGTTGGCGGTCAGGTGCAGGCCGCGCGCATAGAATTGCTCCGTCGCCTTTTCATGCGCGCGCCGGTGTTTGATCGCCTTCGGCGTCAGCCAGATTTTCAGCGCGGTGAAGCGCACCAAAGCATAGACGATCAGAAAAACGAGAATCTGGCTCAGGCCATAGAGCGCAATGTCCTGCACATGATTATAGGCGTGCTGCGTGACGTGCGAGGCCTCCCATCCGGCGATGGCCGGGGGCAGATGCGCGGAGACAAGCTCGCTCAGCGACACGCCGAACAGCGCCGCGACCAGCGGCAAAACCAGGGCCGCGCCAAAGCCCCAGGCCAGCGGAGTCTCCGGATAGTCCATCGCCTTCGCCTTGATCACGCAGGTGATTTCGCCGGACGTCGTCGCCTCGGCCTTTGAGATGGCGGCGTTGACGCGCGCATGGTCAATATTGAGTTTCGCCATCTACCAGCCTCCTGACGCCCCGCCGCCGCCGAACGATCCGCCGCCGCCGGAGAATCCACCCCCGCCGCCGCCAAAACCGCCGCCTCCGCCCCACCCGCCGCCGCGTCCGCCGCCGCCGAACAGGCTGCCCAGCACGAACCACGGCAGCCAGCCGCGCGAAAAGATCACGATCAGGACGATGATGAAGATGATGACCGGGAAGGGCAGGCCGTCATGCTTGCCGGATTCGGTCTGAGTTTGCGCCGCCTGCGCCTTCTGGATGGCGACGCCGCGGTCCAGCGACAATTGCTGGATGATGGCGTCGGTCCCGGCCTCAACCCCGGCGTCGTAATCGCCGGACTTGAACGGCGGCAGGATGGCGTTGCGGATGATCAGGCCCGACATGGCGTCGGTCATCACCGGCTCAAGGCCGTAGCCGACCTCGATGCGCACCTTGCGTTCATTGGGCGCGACGATGAGCAGAAGGCCGTTGTCCTTATAGGTCTGGCCGTTGGACGCCTTTTCCTGTCCCGACTGGCCTATGCCCCAGTGGCGGCCGAGCTGGTAGCCGTAATCCTCGATCGGATAGCCCTGCAGGTCGGGCACGGTGACGACGACCATCTGGTCCGTCGTGGCCTGTTCCAGACCCGCCAGTTTCTGCGTCAGGTCGGATTTCGCCGCATCCGACAGGATATGCGCGTCATCGACGACGCGCTGGCCGTTCAGGTCCGGAAATTTCGGATCGGCCAAGGCGGCGCCGGACGCAAGGACCGCCGCGCCGAACAGCACGGCAAGCCCAAGCGCGATGTCGGACCGGAGGCGTTGAAAAAGCGCCATCAGACCGGCTTACTTCGATGCCGCGGCGTCGGAGAAATCGACCGTCGGCGTGACGTCCGAACCGGCGGGCGCGGTGAAGTACTGCATCGGCTTGGAGCCCGAATACATGGTCTTGGCCCAGATGATGCTGGGGAAGGTGCGCAGCGTGGTGTTATAATCCTGCGCCGCGTCATTATAATCCTTCTGCGCGATCGAGATGCGGTTGGCTGTGCCTTGCAGTTGATCCATGAGAGTCTCGAAGC
>DATMTF010000107.1:0-16021 GCA_035565015.1 Asticcacaulis sp.
ACGGTAATAGGATAACAATAAGAAACGACAGTTGCGCACTCTTGATGCAGGTTCCGTGACCCGCGCGCGCCGTCAAAGAGCGATCCGGCGCCGGTCCGCCTTCTGCGTAGCCTTAACCGTAAAGGAGACGCTTATGATTGACGTAATCCGCAACGACCACATTCCGCTCTACGACCGCGGCCAGCCGCAGGGCCTGTCGAAGTCGCTGTACTGGGGCATAGGCCTGGCCGTCCTGCTGCACGTGCTGCTGGTCTGGTATCTGATCCATCAAAGCTTCAGCGGCCCTGCGCCGGAGCCCGCGCCGCCGCCGCAACCCTCCATCGGCCTGACGCTGGAAAAAACCCCGCCGCCGCCGCCGCAAAAGCCACATCCTGTCCCGCCGCGCATCGTCCCGCACGAAACGCCGCTGACCCCGCCGCCAACCGTGGCGACCACGCCGATCGCTCCGGTCAAACCCGTGGCGCAAACAGCATCCAGCGCCGCGCCCATAATCGACAACACGCCTGTGACCAGCGCTGGCGCCTCGGCCAGCAATAGCGGTCCGGTCTATGTGACGCCGCATTGGACGCGCTTCCCGGACGGCAATGCGCTGGCCAGCTATTACCCGCCGCGCGCCCTCGACAATGAGGTCGAAGGCAGCAGCATGGTCGAATGCACGGTCATGGACGATCAGGGCCGCGTAGCCTGCGTCGCCGTCAGCGAAACGCCGAAAGGCTATGGCTTTGGGGCCGCCACAGCGCGCATGGTGCAGGAACGCGGTCGCGTCGACACCCGCCAGGGCGAGGTGCGCGTCGGCTCGAAATTGCGCACCACGGTCAAGTGGACGCTGGGTTGACGAATGAGGCCGGTCTGGTCTTGACCGGCCTTATGCCTGCGTGGGTTATCTAAAATCACAGTTTTCTGCCGGAAAGGGCTTGATTGCCTGCGCCGCCCATATTAGAGGATGCGGCCTTGCGATGATGTGCCGCCTTAGCTCACTTGGTAGAGCGCCAGATTGTGGCTCTGGAGGTAGCCGGTTCGAAACCTGCAGGCGGTACCATCGCAAGTTTGCCCGACAATGAAAAAAGCGCGCCAGGTACGCAATGCCGCATGGCGTTTTCGCGTTGAAGCGGCTAACACGCGCCTATGGCGTCTTCTTCCCCCAAATCGGTTGTCATTATTGGCGGCGGCATTGTCGGCCTGACCTGCGCCGTGGTCCTGAGTCACGGCGGTCATAAGGTTACGGTGGTCGCCGCTGACGTCGCGGAACATACAGCGTCCGGCGTCGCGGCAGGTATGATCGCCCCGGCGCTGGAGGCGATGAACGAAGCCGATCCCGCTATAGCGTTTCAAAGATTGAAAGCGGCGCAAACCGCCTGGCGGACCTTGCAGGCGGCGTGGCCGGAGAGCGTGCGCAAGGCTGTGGTCGACACCCTGTCGCAGGAGTCCGACTATATCGGGACATCCGAAGCGCTTGTGCGGCTGGCGAAGACGGGTGCGCCCCTGACGCCTGCGGGCGAGGGACGCATGCGGGTGAGCGGCGACGGACTGGTCGAGGCGGCGGCGATATTGAACATGCTGCAATCGCATCTGCTGACGCTTGGCGGCGACGTGCTTTTTGATCGCGTTCTGCATTTGCAAGGCGATGGCGTCATGCTTGCGGACGGAACGCGACTGAACGCCGAATTTGTCATTATCGCCGCCGGTTATGGCGCGCGCGCCTTCGCCGGTCAGGTTCCTTCGCTGGCCTGTCTGACTCCCATCAAGGGGCATCTGCTGGACGTCCCCGGCGTGACCGGTCACGGCGTGGTGCGCACCGCCAGCGGTTACTGGGCGCGCTATGCCGGATCCGCCAAGTTCGGCGCCACCATGGAGGCGGGCCGCGACGACGCCGGGATTGACGCCGATATCGTCGCTGATCTCAAGGCGCGCGCGCAGGCCCTGACGCCGGGCGTGGATCTGAGCAAGGCTCAGGCGCGCGTCGGCGTGCGCGCCGCCACGCCCGACGGCTGGCCGCTGATCGGTCGCGATGCTGCGTCCGGCGTGCTGGTGGCGACCGGCATGCGTCGCAATGGTTATGTGTTCGCGCCTCTGGCTGCGCTGATCCTGCTGGATCTGATCGAGGGGCGGGCGGCGAATAGGGATTACGATCCCGATCGCTTCGCGCATTAAGGCGATCTTAACCACATAATCGGCAAAATTTGCCGATTATGTCGATCCTGCCTGGAACCTCATCTGACGCCAGCGCCCTGACCCAGGGCGCGCAGACGCTCGCCAATGGCGTGGTCGGCGCGATTCAACGCGCGGCAAAGGCCACCGGCGTCGATTTCAGTTATCTGGTCAAGACGGCGCAGCGCGAGAGCGCGCTTAATCCCAATGCCCGTGCGCGCACCTCGTCGGCGGCGGGCCTGTTCCAGTTTATCGAGCAGACCTGGCTGGGCATGCTCAAGACCAATGGCGCGCGCCACGGCTATGGCGCCTATGCCGACCAGATCGTCAAAGGCGGCGACGGACGCTATCATGTCAGCGACCCGAATGCGCGTCAGGCCGTGCTGGCCCTGCGTTACAATCCTGACGCCAATGCGACCATGGCGGCGGAGATGACGGCGGGGCATGCCGCTTACCTGCGCGGACGCATCGGGCGCGACCCGACGCAGGGCGAGCTTTACGCCGCGCATTTTCTTGGCCCGGACGGCGCCGCCGACCTGATCCACGCCAACGCTGCGCGCCCGCAGGCCAGCGCGGCCAGCCTGTTTCCGCAGGCGGCGCGCGCCAACCATAATATCTTCTACAGCCACGGCCACGCCCTGTCGGTCAGCGACGTCATGGCCAATCTGACGCGCACGGCGGGCGACGGAAAGGTTCCGGCGGCGCCGGACGCTCCAGAGACGCCGGACATGGACGCCGATCCGCGCCTGATCGCCAGCCTGACGCGACTCAGCAATGAGCAGATGCTGCTGTCGCTGGTGTTTGGCGGTAATACCGGTTTCGGCGGAATGGGCCAGGGTGGTTTGGATCAGGGAAGCGCGCCCGGCGACATGCTGCTGAGCGCGCAACTGATGTCCGCCTTCGCTCCGGAAAGCGCCGATGCGGATAAGGACGCCGGTTCAGGCCTTGCCGGTCTGCTGGGCTGAGGCCTGCATCAGGGCGCGACCGAGGCTTTCCGGCGATTGCGGCAGGATCAGCGGCGTGATTCCCAGGGCCTGTAAGGCTTCGGCCTGATCTCCGGCGGGCAGCAGGGCCATAATGTGCGCCGTCGCCGCCTGACTGGCTTGCAGGGCGGCGACGAAGGCCGCCAGACGCTCGCGGCCCTCGTCGCTGTCCAGATCGTCGAAGCGCCCGGCGCTGATCACGCAGGCGTCGATCTCGGCCTTTTTCGCCAGCGACAGGCCGCGTTCGCGCGTCGTCGCGCTCAGGCATTTGTGTCCAAGCCGCTCCAGCATGTCGCGCAATTCAAGAGCGGGCAGGCTGTCGCCGGCGATCAGCAGGACGCGCAGGGACGGCGCGCCGCCGGGTTCCGCTTCAACGCTGACCACCTGCGCCGGCGCGGACGCCTGCGCGTCGAAGGGCAGGTCGAGCCAGAATTTCGAGCCGACGTCGCGCGTGCTTTCGCCGCCCGCGCGCCCGCCCATCAGCTCGGCCAGCGCCCGCGACAGGGACAGGCCCAGCCCGGCGCCGGACGTGCCCGCCGAGGTGCGCGCAATGCGGATATGCGGACGGAAGGCCTGCGCCAGCTCGCCGGGGCTGAGGCCGGGGCCGGAATCGACGACCTCAAGCCGCAAAAGACCGTCGGGCATGGCCAGCGCCTTCAGTTCGACGCGGCCCTGCGCGGTGTAAAGCAAGGCGTTGGACAGAAGATGCGCCAGCACCTGCTCGACGCGATGCTCGTCGCCGAGCGCGGCCCCGTAAGCGGGCAGGGCGTCGAGATTGCAGCTCAGGCTCAGGCCTTTGCTTTGCGCCAGGCCGGAAAACTGCGCGCACAGGCGGCGACAGATCAGCGCGATGTCCAGCGGCGCCGTGTCCAGTTCGATGCGGCCCGCCGCCGCCGTGTCATTGTCCAGCGTGGTGGTCAGCATGGTTTGCAGGTGGGCGATTTCGCCCAGCGCCGTGTCGATATATTGCCGCGGCGCCGGGGCGCGCGTCAGGTGGGTGAGGCCATGCAGCAGGTTTTGCTCGACGCCGCGCAGTCCGGTCTGAATCTCGCGCGACAGGGTCTCCATCAGGGCGATGCGCGCCTGTCCCTGCGCCTGCGCCTCTGCGCGTGCGGCTTCGCGCTCACGGGCCAGGCCGAGGCGCGCATGTTCGAGCAGGTAATGCTCCTGCATATGGCGGTTGAGGGTGAAGGCCATGGCGAAGGTCAGGGCCAGACCGCCCGACATGATCTGCAGAAGCTGCGCGTCATGCGGAACCAGAGCCAGCGCCAGCAAAGGCCCGGCGGCGGCCAGCGCACCGAAAATCAGCAGTCCGATCAGGACCGGCGCCGAAAAGAAGATGACGCCGGCGGCGGTTCCCGCGCACAGCATCAGCAGCATGTCGGGGCGCGCGCCGTAAAGGGCGGCGCTCAGGCAGACGCCAAGATGTATCATGACCCACAGGCCGCTGGCGGCGAAATGCCTGAGAAGGCGCTGGCGCAGATTATCGCGATCAGTTTCCTCTGCGGCGGGCTCCAGCCGCTGCGTCTGACGGCGCAGGGCCAGGAAGGCCGACCAGCCGATCGTAAAGCCCGCCAGCCACAGAGCCAGCACCCAGTTCGGCAAGGTCACATGCCCGGCCCATAGTAATAAGGGCAGGCCGATACCGAAAAAGCCGACGGCGTAGAGAGCCAGGCGCGTCTGCGCCTTCAGGCCGTAATCAAGCGCGACCTCGTCACGGGACAGGGGCGTCGGAGCGGCGGCGGCGGGCAGGGGCGCGTTCATGCGCGCGACCTTAGCGGACAAGCGTTGCTTTCCCGTTACTCACAGGCGGCGCGATTGTAAGGAGGCTATAAAAATACGATGCGAAAATGGATCGGAAAAAGGTTAATTTTACCGTCGCATGGGCGTTGATAAAGGATTCGTTAGCTATCCGGCGCGAGACTTCCGGCGACTTGCATCTTACGGGAGATTCGCTGTCATGAACGCGCTTTTCACCCCACAGCGCATGGCGCTGACCGAGAGCGACATCGAACGTCTCGTGCGCAGCGACAATGCCGACGACCGCGCCGTCGCCACGCACAAGGTCTGCCGACTGATGGAGCGCAGCGCGCTCAGCGATGGCGAACGCGCGGCGGCGCAGGACATTGTGCGCATGCTGGCGCAGGACGCCGCCGAACTGGTGCGTCGCGCCCTGGCCGTGACCTTGCGCGCTTCGGACCTGTTGCCTCACGACGTCGCCATGAAGCTGGCGCAGGATGCGGTCAGCGTCGCCGCGCCGGTGATCAGCCATTCGCCGCTGTTTAGCGACGCCGATCTGACCGAGATCGTTCGCTCCGGCGGCCCGGCGCGTCAGATCGCCGTGGCCCGGCGCGATCATTTGTCGGAAACCGTCACCTCGGCCCTGGCCGAAGGCGCGGTCGAGGAGGCGGTGGTCATCGCCTGCGCCAACGACAATGCGCGCTTTTCCGAAAGTGGCATGGGCCGCGTACTGGACCGTTTCGGGGCGTCCGAAGTCGTCCACAGCGTGCTGATTCACCGCGCCAGTCTGCCGGTGTCGGTGTCGGAACGTCTGATCCATATCGTGTCCGGCGCTCTGCGCGAGCAACTGGTGGCGCAACACGCCATCCGGCCGGAAACGGCGCTGGAGATCGCCACGGCGACTCAGGAGCGCGCCACGCTCGATCTGGCCGATCAGACCGGGCGCAACCGCGACCCGGAGGCGCTGGCCCAACATCTGGCCGCCAATGGCCGCCTGAACGCTTCTCTGCTGCTGCGCGCCCTGGTGCGCGGCCATATGAGCTTCTTCGAGCATGGTCTGGCCGCGCTGTCGGGCGTGCCGCATGCGCGCACCTGGCTGATGGTGCATGACGCCGGCGCATTGGGCCTGCGCGCCGTCTATGACCGCGCCGGACTACCCGCGCGTCTGTTCCCGACCTTCCGAATCGCGGTCGACGCCTGGCGCGCCCTGGCGTCCGAGGCGGGCGACATGGATTCGGGCCGGTTCCAGACCCTGCTGATCGAGCGCTTCCTGACCCAGGCGCCCTATGCGCCGCGCGAGGATCTGATCTATCTGTACGAACGGTTGGATCGTCGCCTGAGCGCCCAGACGCCCTTGCCGAAGGCCGCATAAGCAAAGAAAAAGCCGCCCCGAACAGGGCGGCTTTTTTGTCGTGGCAGGGGGAAACGATCAGCCCGCCATGCCGATTTTTTCGAGGTGCTCCTTAACTCGGGCCTCAAGCGTTTCGGAGAGAATCTTGCCGACCGGATGGCCCTCATCCTTGATCTGGTCGCGGACAATGGCGCGGATGGCGTCGAGATGGGCCTCCACCAGCATGCGCGGCGCCTGCAGGCGCTTTTCCGGCTCGTCCAGCATCTTGCACAAAGAACCGGCGATGCGGCTGATCAACGGATAGCCATAGGTCGTGCCCAAACCCTTGAGGTCATGCGCACGGTAAAAAAGCTGATCGCTGTTGGCGGCGTTCAGGCCTTCGGCCTTGATCTGCGCCTGCACGTCCTCCAGCTTTCTGATTTCCTCCAGCAGCCAGTCGCCGAACTGGCTGGACAGGTCGGCCAGGGCGGCTTCGGCCTTGGCGACGGCCTCCTTGTCGATCGCGCCCAGCCGTCCGCCGACCTTGGCGCGCAGCGTGTTGGGAACCTGAATGATCTGGGCCTTTTCCGACATGGGAACTCCTGAAAAGCCGAACTTCGCAATATTCACTGCGCATCAAGGTAAACGGCGGGCGTTTAAGAAGCGCTAATGCGCGGATATTTTCCTTCCCGTTGCGCCCCGTGCTTCATGAAGCGAATTGTTCGGCCAGGACGCGCTCGTCATAGCCGTTGCCGGCGTCGAACAGCAGGGTGGCCTTGAGGTCTTCGGCCTCGGCGATGTCGACGCTGATCACGTCGCGCACGTCGAAGGTGTCGGCGGCGGCGCCGATCGGGCGCTTGTCGGCCTCCAGGGTCTCAAAGCGCACCTCGGCGGTGTGCGGCAGGATGGCGCCGCGCCAGCGCCGGGGGCGAAAGGCGCTGATCGGCGTCAGGGCCAGCGCCTTGGCGGTCAGGGGAATGATCGGGCCGTGCGCCGACAGATTATAGGCGGTCGAGCCGGCGGGCGTCGCCACCATGGCGCCGTCGCACATCAGTTCGTCAAGCCGCACCTTGCCGTCGATCAGGATGCGCAGCTTGGCGCCTTGATGCGACTGGCGCAGCAGGGAGACTTCGTTGAAGGCCAGCGCCTTGTGCGTTTCGCCGGAGCGCGTGCGCGCGGTCATGCCCAGAGGACTGATCAGCGTGCTTTCGCTCCTGAGGATGCGCCCGATCAGGTCGTCCTCAGCGTAGTCGTTGAGCAGAAAGCCGACGCTGCCGCGATTCATGCCGAAGATCGGAATGCGGTCTTTCAGGTATTTATGCACCGTTTGCAGCAGAAAGCCGTCGCCGCCCAGCGCCACCACGACGTCGGGTTTGTCCGACGCGCCGTACTTCGCCTTCAGGCGTTCGCAGGCGGCCCTGGCTTCGGGGCGGTCGGAGGCGGTGAAGTCGAGACGTAGGGACATGGTCAGGATCGCGGTGGCGGGTGCGCCTATCTAAGAGCCCTATCTAAGAGCATTGCCTGCGCATGGCCAAGCAAAATCAGCCTTGTCAGACCAATGCGCTTTTCAGGCGCGTCAGGGCCGCGCCGGGCGTCAGGTCGAAAATCGACAGGATCAGCGCTTTCAGCGCGTCCGGCAGGGGCGGTTGCCCGCCGTGAACGGCCTGCCAGTGCGCGAGAATGCGGCGGAAGGCGGCGCGGTCGAAGCCGAGCGCGCAGGCCAGCAGGGCCAGCGGCGTAACCGAGCCGCTGTGCAGGCGGCGCCACAGGCTTTCCGCGTCGAGGTCGAGACGCCGCGCCGCCTCGCGCGTGAAGCCGCCCGTCGATCCGGCGCGCAGGCGCGACAGCAAACGCAGATTCATCTGCGAAAGAGGTTCGCCGATGTCGAGACGCGCCTGCGCCGCCTTGAGGCGCGGGTGGGCGAGGACGGCGGCGCGCATCTCGGAATCGCCCAGGGCGCGCGTCGCCAGGAAGGCTTCGTCCTCGGCGTCGAACTCGACGGTGGTGTTGCCGAGCAGGGCGAGCAGCACGCTGTTGCGCTGGGTGCGCAGCAGCGCCTTGACCACGCGCCAGTCCAATCCGGCGCGCCCTGCGATCAGGCGGTGATGGGCTTCGCCGGTCGCCATGATCAGCGCCAGCAGGGCCTGCGGCGTCAGGGCGGGCATGCGCGCCTTCAGCAGCGGGGCGGCGATCTCGGCCGGCATCTGGCCGAGCCGCACGATCAGATCCTGCTCCGCGACCGGCAAGGCGCTCGGAATATCCGGCGACGACGCGCGCAACGGCGCTGCCGGCGTAACGGGCGCCGGGGCGAGGTCCGGATTCAGGTGCGCG
This sequence comes from Asticcacaulis sp., assembly GCA_035565015.1. GTDB lineage: Bacteria > Pseudomonadota > Alphaproteobacteria > Caulobacterales > Caulobacteraceae > Asticcacaulis. Next base: position 8,533 of record DATMTF010000107.1, read on the forward strand.
GGCAGGGCCAAGGCGGCGTTATCCCCGGTGGAGCTGGCTGGCGAATCAGCCGTGAGCGAATCAAGTGTAGCAAATGTGGCTGCGGGCGCATGAAGACTTGCTTAAAGAGATGCCTGTCGCATTTTTCGACGATACGGCGAAAAATCATCCCTGTGTTAATCTTGTCTCAATCGACCGCTCACTAAGGTTCGGACTGGTAAGAGTATCTCGGAAGGGCCGGCATGTCCGACATCGACCCCGAACACCAGACCTTGACCGGCCTGAGCGCGCCAGCGACAGCGCGCGAGAAGCTGGCGATCGAGCACGACCGGGCGGTGGAAATCGTCGAGCGTCTGCGCGAGACTCATGTCGACATTACCGGACACGCCTTCCTGCTGCGACTGGACACGCTGATCGTGCGCCTGGGCGCGAAATGGGACGTCAAGCGCGAGCTGGTTTTCGAGCATCTCAAGACCGCTTTTGAGCGGCAGTATCAGGAGCCCAACTGGTGCATCCCGATCAATGACGACGCCTGGATGGGGCTGCTGCCTGAGATTGGATCGCGCAGGGGCGCGATGGCCATGACGCAGATCTGGCGCGACATATGCGGTTTCTTCGTCGGCGATATGACGGCGCTGGACATACCGCTCTATGAGGTTCTCGTCGAGGACGTAGACAGCTTCTCCCTGGAAAAGATCGATCTGAAAACCTATTTCGACGCCGCTCACGACGATGAGGCGCCGGTCAAGGCGCGCAGTCGCGGTTTTTACAGCGAAGAGAAACGCGGCCCCGGCGAGGCGCCGCAGGCGACGTCGATGCAGCGCCCGATGATCGTGGCGGCGTCGGTCACCTATGGCGGTCGGTCGCTGAAGGTGGCCAGTTCGATCGAGCCCCTGTTCGAGATGAAGAAGATGGTCATGATCGGCCATCGTCTCGAAGCCATGGTCATGGACGAGATGGATAACGCCCTGCTGGACCGTAAGGCGCTGGCCAATCTCGATTGGGGCCTGCGCGAAATGACCGACATCGTCAATATTGATCAGGGCCTGAAGCTGCTGCGTTTGAAAAGCCCGGAGCAGCGCAAGATGGTCATGCTGGTTCCGGCGGCGTTTTCAACCTTCGCTTCGGCGCGGGCGCGGCAGAAGATCACCTCGGAGGTGGCGCGGGCGTCAGCGGAGCTGGGCCTGAAGGTGCTGTTCGAGGTGCGCGGGCTGGACGGGGTGCCGCCGCACCGCATTCTGGAGATCGTGTCGCTGATCAAGCCGTTCTGCATGACGGTGGTCGGTTCGGTCAGCCCCGACCGCAAGGCGATCTCGGCGTTGACCAAGTGCGGCCTGTCAGGGGTCTGTCTGGAATATGACGGCGTCAAACGCGACGAGGACGCCATGCGCGACTATCTGTCCGGCCTGTGTCAGGCGGCCAAGAGCGCGGCGGGCGCCTGCATGATGCAGGGCTTTGACAACTACCGTCAGATGGCGGTGGCGCGGCTGGCCGGAGTCACCCACGCCAGCATCAAGACGGCGGCGCTGATCTCGCCGCGACCGCACGCCGAACCGACGCATGACGCCGAAATGGAAGCGCGTTAAGCTTAAATTGAGCCGCTAAACGTGTCGCAGTCGGCGGGATCGCCCTTGGCGAAGCCGGCCTTGAACCAGTGTTCGCGCTGCGCCGAGGTTCCATGCGTGAAGCTGTCTGGAACCACGCGGCCTTGCGCCTCCTTTTGCAGCGTATCGTCGCCGACCGCCGCCGCCGCGCCCAGGGCCTCGTCGATATCGCCCGCCTCCAGCCAGTGTTTCTGGTCGTCGGAACGTCTGGCCCACACGCCGGCGTAACAATCGGCCTGAAGCTCCAGCCGCACGGACAGCCTGTTGGCGGCGGTCCGGCTCAGGCCCTGCGCCTTGTCATGCACGGCGTCGGAAACGCCGAGCAGTTTCTGGATGTGATGGCCTTCTTCGTGCGCGATCACATAGGCGCGGGCGAAATCGCCGCGCGCGCCCAGTTGCTGCTCCAGCGTGGTGAAAAAGTCGAGATCGAGATAGATCTTTTCGTCTTCCGGACAGTAGAACGGCCCCATGGCCGATTGCCCGTAACCGCAACCGGTCTGCGTGCCCTGTGAATAGAGCACGATGGCGGACGGGCGATACGCCTTGCCTTCGGACGTTAGAATCGACGACCAGATATCGTCGGCGGAGGTGTGGATGACGTCGGCGAAGCGGCAGGTCTCGTCGCCCGCCGGGCAGGACGAGGCCGCCACCGGACCTGAGCCTGCGGCTTCGGTCGCAGCGTCGCCGCCCGTCGCCGACAGCAACTGCCTCGGATCGACATGGAAAACGAAGGACAGCAGCAGAACGACGATGATCACGCCGAGGCTTCCGCCGCCGACAATGTGCGGCGTTCCGATGCCGCCGCCGCGGCGATCCTCAACGCCGCTCTCGCGTCCATCCTGCCAGCGCATGAAGCCCTCCGATCTGTATCTGCGGCGACTATCCGCCACGCGTCGGCGTATTTCAAGTGTGTCGAGAATGCGATTGCTGACAGTTTTAGTCGCCGGTTAAGACCATTTGTGGCAAAAGAAGCGACACAGTTCCAGCGTATAAGATGTAGGAATTTTAATGTTAGGTTTCGTTGACTCGTCGCGGAGCCGCCAGCATCATGTCCGCTAACGCAAGGCTGACAGCTCAGTCATAAAAGATCAGGATCGACACGACGTGCATAATTCGGGGCAGAAGATGAGGCTGAAGCCGGTATGGCTGACGGCGGGCGTGATGCTGGCCGTGATGGCGGGCGTGCAGGGATGCGCGAAGAAGGCGAACGGAGACAGTTCGGCGGCGTCGCATGCCGCGACCGTCAATTACGCCGTTGTGCAGCAGGTCAGCGCGCCGGTGCATATCACCGGCTCCGGTTCGGTCAGCGCCTGGCAGGAGGTGCCGGTCGGCGCCGAAACCGGCGGGCTGACCGCTGTGGCGCTGCTGGTCGATGAAGGCCAGACGGTGACGCAGGGCCAGCCTCTGCTGAAGATGAACGACGTCCTGCTGCAGGCGCAGGTCAAGCAGGCCAACGCCAATTACGATCAGGCCAACAAGGCGTATCAGCGCGCCGAGACTCTCTACAAACAGGGCTATCTGTCCGCTGCAGGCCTCGATCAGGCGCAGGCCTCGATGCTGACGACCCAGGCGGCGCTTGAAACGGCGCAGACGCAATTGTCGCTGGCTACGGTGCGGGCGCCGGTCGCGGGCGTGGTCACCTCGCGCAAGGCAGTGTTGGGTCAGATCGTACAGCAGGGCGCGGAGCTGTTCCGCATCGTGCGCGACGGGCGGATTGAACTGAACATGCAGGTGGTCGAATCCGACCTGCACGCCATCAAGCCGGACATGAGCGCCGTGGTGACCAGCGAGTCGACCGGTCCGGTCAGCGGAACGGTGCGCATCGTCACGCCGGAGGTCGATCCCGACACGCGGCTCGGCATGGCGCGCATTTCGGTGCCGTGGGCGTCGGGCCTGCGTCCGGGCATGTTCGCGCAAGGCAGCATCGATGCGGGCGTACAGAGCGTGATGGAGGTTCCGCAGACCGCCATCGTCTATTCGGAAAACAAGCCCGCCGTCTATTATATCTCCGCGGATAACAAGGTGCATCTGCGCAAGGTCATGCTTGGCGATCACGTCGGTAATAATGTCGTGCTGAAAGACGCCGTCGCGCCGGGCGACCGCGTCGTCACCACGGGCGCAGGCTTCCTGAACGACGGCGATACGGTCAAGCCGGTCGCGGCGGCGCCGGGCAGCGAAACGGCTGGAGGCTAGGCGCATGGCGACCCCCGAAAGCATCGAACGCGCCAGCAGCTTCCAGATTTCATCCTGGTCGATCCGTAATCCGATTCCGACGGTTGTTTTTTTCCTGGTGATGACCATCGCCGGGATCATGGGCTTTCAGTCGCTGCGCGTGAACAACTGGCCCGATATCGACTTCCCGATCGTCGTGGTCACGGTCGTGCGCTCAGGCGCCGCGCCGGAAGAATTGCAGAATCAGGTCACGCGCATCGTCGAGGATTCGGTGGCCGGCCTGTCGGGCGTGCGCCACACTCAGTCCTATGTCAATGAAGGCGCCTCGACCACGGTGATCACCTTCCAGCTCGACACCGATCTGGAAAAGGACACCAATGACGTGCGCAATGCGGTCGCGGGCATTCGCGGCAACCTGCCCAATGACATTCAGGATCCGATTGTCTCCCGCGTCGAGAACGCGCAGGGGCAGGCGCTCCTGAGCTATATCATCCGCGCCGACAATATGGACCCGGAGCAACTGTCCTGGTACGTCGATAACGACATCGCCAAGAAGATTCATGCGGTCAAGGGCGTATCGAGCATCGACCGCGACGGCGGCGTCGATCGTGAAATCCGCGTCGAACTGGATCCGGGCAAGCTGGCGGCGCTGGGCGTCACCGCCGCCGATATTTCCAGCCAGTTGCGTTCGTTCAACGTCAACATGCCGGGCGGCACCTTCAATACGGGCGAATCGCAACAGAACATCCGCACCATGGGCAACGCCACGAGCGTCGCCGATCTGGCGGACAAGCGCATCACCTTATCGAATGGCGGCAGCGTGCGCCTGGGCGACGTCGCCAACGTGACGGACACCTGGTCGCGACCGACGGCGCGCGCGCGCTATAATGGCAACGAGGTCGTTGGTTTCAGCGTTGAACGCACGCGCGGCACTTCCGAGGTGCTGGTGGCGGGCGAGGTGCGCAAGGTGATCGCCCAACTCAAGAAGGACAATTCGCATATCCAGATCGAGCAGGTCGCCTCTTCGGTCGATGATGTGCAACGCAGCTATGACAGCTCGATGGAGTCGCTGGTCATCGGCGCTCTGCTGGCCGTGGCCGTGGTCTTCCTGTTCCTGCGCGACTGGCGCGCCACGCTGATTTCGGCGGTGGCCATGCCGATGTCGCTGCTGCCGACCTTCTTCGTCATGGACGCGCTGAACCAGTCGCTAAACGTGGTGACCCTGCTGGCCCTGTCGCTGACCATCGGGATCCTGGTCGATGACGCCATCGTGGAGATTGAGAACATCGTCCGCCACATGCGCGAGGGCAAGAAGCCTTACCCCGCCGCCATCGAAGCCGCCGACGAAATCGGGCTGGCCGTCGTGGCGACGACCGCGACCCTGATCGCCGTGTTCGCGCCGACCGGTTTCATGCCGGGCATTGTCGGCCAGTTTTTCAAGAGCTTCGCCATCGCGTCCTGCGTCAGCGTCTTCTTCTCGCTGGTGGTGGCGCGGACCCTGACGCCGCTGATGGGCGCCTATCTGCTGCGCGATCAGGGCCATCACGAGGATAAGCCGTTCTGGATGGACAGCTATCAGAAACTGCTGCACTGGTGCCTGGGCGGCCATCTGAAATGGCGCGGCTTCATCATCTTCCACGGCGTCGTCCTGGCCTGCATCTTCTTCGCCATGGCGTCGAAGCAGGACAGCGTGGCGCACGCCCTGCCGCAACTGATCGGGATGGCGGTCGCGCTGGGCGGCGCGATTGTGCTGGGCCTGATCTTCTCGAAGAATTACGTCAAGGTGCGCTGGCTGCTGCTGGAGATCGGCCTGCTGTTGTTCCTGATGTTCTTCGGACCGGGCTGGGGCATGATTATGGGCGGCCTGTTCAAGGCTGGCAAATTGCACCTGCCTGAAGCGGCGGCGGCCAAGATGCAGGCCCAGATGGCTGCGCAGGAAGCCGCGGCCAGCGCGCATGGCGGACATCCGATGGCGGCTCAGGCCATGATGACGACCGGCGGAATCGTCCTGCTGATCGGCGTCGCCGTGCTGCTGCTGTTCATCTTCATGACCGTGAGGTTCAAGACCTCGTTCCTGAGCGCGCGCTGGGCGGTAATCATTTTCGGCGTCTCCTTCTTTATCGGCTCAATCGCGCTGATGATGACCATTCCACAGGAATCCATTCCGGCTTCGGACAATTCGATGTCGGTGATGAGCCTGTCCCTGCCGCCGGGCGCGACGCTTGAGGAAACCGACGCGGTGGTCAAACGCATCGAACATGACCTGCACACCCATGGCGAGGTTATTTCCGACTACGCGTCGGAAAAGGTCGGCTCGGCGACGATCATCGCCAATCTGAAGCCCAAGAAGGAGCGCAAGCTCAGTCAGGCCGAGTTCGAGCAGGAATTCTCCAAGACGCTCAAAACCTATCCGGGCGTGCGCGCCTCCTTCGGTCAGCAGGGCGGCGGCGGCACCGGCGTGGCCTACATCCTGGCCTCGGACAATGGCGACCTGCTCAACCAGACCTCGGCGGAGTTGCAGCGTGAAATGGCGGGCCTGCCCGAACTGGCCAATGTGCAGTCGGCGGACAACCTAACCCAGCCGGAAATCCAGATCACGCCCAAGGCGGATCAGGCGGCTTTGATGGGCGTCTCGACCACAACCATCTCTTCGGCGGCCCGCGTCGCCACGGTCGGCGACATTGATCAGGTCTTGGCCAAGTTCAATCAGGGCGACCGCCAGATTCCGATCCGCGTCCTTTTGCCCTATTCGGCGCGCGAGGACATCAACAACCTGACCGATTTGCAGGTGCCGACCAAGTACGGAACCTCGGTGCCGTTGTCGGCGGTGGCGGACATCTCCTATGGCGCGGGTCCGATCCAGATCAACCGCATCGACCGCACGCGCGTGGCGACGGTGTCGGCGGACCTGAACGGCGTGCCGCAGGGCACAGCGGACGCGGCGGTGGCCAAGCTGCCGATCATGCAGAAGGTCAATAAGGGCGAAATCCCCGGCGTTCACACCATCGTCAATCCGAATACCGAAGACTTCAACGAGATGATCCCGAACTTCATCATCGCCATCGCGACCGGCATCGGCCTGATGTATGTCGTGCTGGTGCTTCTGTTCGGCTCATTCTCGCATCCGTTCACGGTTCTGATGGCTTTGCCGGTCTCCTATGGCGGCGCCTTTGTCGGCCTGATCATGATGCACATGTCGATCTCCATGCCGTCGCTGATCGGCCTGATCATGCTGACCGGCATCGCGGCCAAGAACTCGATCCTGCTGGTCGAATACGCCATGGTGGCGATGAAGAGCGGCATGACGCGACTCGACGCCCTGATGCAGGCGGCGCGCAAACGCGCGCGACCGATCGTCATGACCACGGTGGCGATGGGGGCGGGCATGATCCCCGTCGCGGTCGGCAATGACAGCTTCCGTCAGCCCATGGCCATAGCCGTGATCGGCGGGCTGATCACCTCGACCCTGCTGTCGCTGCTGTTCATCCCGGTCATGTACACGATCGTAGACCAGATATCGAACTTCTTCGGCAAGATGATCGCCCCGGCCTTCCATGCTCAGGGCAAGGAAGAACCGGCGGAATAAAGTCTCGCCGCCTGTTAAAAAGCCCTCTGGTTTCACGCCAGAGGGCTTTTTGTTGTCGCTTTAAGAAGGTTTATCCACAGATTACACAGATGTTCCGGGTTTATGACACACTACCGTTATCATTGGTGGGTGTGGCTTCATTAAAGGC
>DATMTF010000108.1:0-5925 GCA_035565015.1 Asticcacaulis sp.
GTCGGATCGCATTTTCTGATGAACGCGCAGCACAACAGGCAGGATGTTATGGTCACTATCAGCAAGCGCAGCCTTCTGGGCGCGCCTCTCCTCGCAGCGCTCGGCATGGGCGCGGCGTCCCTGGCGCGGGCCGAAGTCACGCCCGATTCCGTCGCACAGGATGCGCCGCCTCCCGGCGGTCAGCTTCCGATCGCGACCGGGCCTTTCGCTCCAGATCTGGCCTCGCTGGAAACCTATTCGGCGCCCGACTGGTTCCGCGACGCCAAGTTCGGCATCTGGGCGCACTGGGGACCGCAGGCCGTGCCGCGCGCGGGCGACTGGTACGCACGTCAGATGTATATTCCCGGCCATCCGCACTACGACCACCATCTGAAGCACTACGGCCACCCGTCCGAGGTCGGCTACAAGGACATCATCCCGCTGTGGACGGCGGAGAAGTTCGACCCCGAAGCCCTGATGGATAAATATGTCGCCGCCGGGGCGAAATATTTTGTCAGCATGGGCGTCCATCATGACAATTTTGATCTGTGGAACTCGCGCACCCATCGCTGGAACGCCGCCGCCATGGGGCCGAAGCGCGACATTGTCGGCGCCTGGAAGGCCGCAGCGCAGAAGCGCGGCCTGCCTTTTGGCGTATCCGAACATCTGGGCGCCAGCCACAACTGGTTCTACCCCAGCCATGAATATGATCAGTTCTGGCCGAAACTGGGCGTCAATTATGACGGCGCCGACCCGCGCTATGCCGACCTCTATCACGACAATCAGGACGAACCCTACCGCAGCGGCGACACCTGGTACAGCAAGGATCCGAAATATCACCAGATCTGGTTCAACCGCATCCGCGACCTGATCGACAACTATCAGCCCGACCTGCTCTATTCCGACGGCGGCCTGCCGTTTGGCGATGTCGGCAGGACGATGCTGGCGCACCTCTACAACAGCCGCACCGGCAAGGATGGCCGCACGCAGGCCGTCTATAACTGCAAGGCGCTCGGCTCCGGCGAATTCAGCGCCAAATTCTGCGTTCAGGACGTCGAACGCGGCGTGCTGAAAGGGATCAACCCCCTGCCCTGGCAAACCGACACCTCCAATGGCGACTGGTTCTACAACGACAACTACACCTACAAGACCGCGCCCGATGTGATCCACATGCTGGCGGACATCGTCAGCAAGAACGGCAATCTGCTGCTTAATATCGTGCTTTATCCCGACGGGAGCCTGCCGCCGGAATCGCAGAGCCTGCTGGACGAACTGGCGGCGTGGATGCAGGTCAATGGCGAGGCGATCCACGGCTCCCGCCCCTGGTCGCTTTACGGCGAAGGTCCGACCGAAACCGCCGACGGCGCCTTCCAGGAAAACACCGTCTATACCGCTCAGGACATTCGTTTCACCACCAAAGGCTACGCGCTCTACGCCATCACGCTCGGCGAGCCGGGCGCGGAGGTGACGATCAAGGCGCTGGGACGAAACGCGAAGTCGCTGAAGCATCGCATCCGCCAGGTGCGCCTGCTCGGACACGACGCGCCCCTGACCTTCCATCAGGACGACGACGCCCTGCGCGTCGCCATGCCGGGCAATTTGCCGACCCGGCACGGCAGCGTGCTGAAAATCAGCGTTTAACGAAACGCCCGCCATTGATCTCAAGGCTTGCGGAGTTCACCATGCCGAAAAAGACCGTTGCGGCGATATTATCCGCCGCTGCGTTTGCAACCCTGTCTCCGCTCGCCGTCGATGCGCAGGCCAAAACCCACGACGCGTTTCAATGGACAGCCAGCGCACCGCTGATCACAGCGGCGCAACTCGGCGCCTCCGGCTATTACGGCGTTAAAGATCCCTCCGTCGTCTTCGCCGACGGCGAATATCATGTCTTCATGACCACGGCGGGCGAGCATGGCTGGGGACTGGCCTATACCAGCTTCAGCGACTGGTCGCAGGCCTCGTCAAGCCCGATTACGCCGCTCGACCATTCGGGAATCGGTCAGGGTTATCGCGCGGCGCCGGAAGTGTTCTATTTCGCCCCGCAACGGCGCTGGTATCTGATCTATCAGGGCGGCGACCCGATGTTCTCCACCAGCGAAAATATCGACGATCCCACCTCCTGGACGGCGCCCAAGCCCTTCTTCGCCGCCATTCCGGATGTGGTCAAGCAGGCGCCCGGCGGCGGATGGCTGGATTTCTGGATAATTTGCGACTCTGCGAAGTGCTATCTGTTCTTCACCAATGACGGCGGCGACTTTTTCAGGGCCGAGACAAGCCTTTCCGATTTCCCCAACGGCTTTCATAACACGCAACGCGTTCTGCACGGCGCGCGCCGCGACGACGTCTTCGAAGCCAGCAACACTTACAAGATCAAAGGCGCGCAGGCCTATATCACGCTCGTGGAAGCGATCGGACCGAAAGGACGCTATTTCCGCATCTGGAAAAGCGATCGCCTTGACGGGGAATGGACGCCCGTTGGCGGTGAAATGAATGTCTTCGCCAGCGCGGATAATGTGCAGTTTACCGGAGCCGTCTGGTCAGAAGGCGTGTCGCACGGTGAAATGGTGCGGTCCGGTATGGACCAGACCCTGACCATAGACCCGTGCCAGCCGCTTCAGTTCCTTTTTCAGGGCCTCGACCCTAAGGGTAAGACAAGCGATTATATCCGCCTTCCCTACAGGTTAGGCCTGCTGACCGCCGCGAAGGCGAACCCGATCAGCCGGATGTGCGGGCGTCGCTGAAGGCAGCCTGTCCGCGCCTGCCCCGTCAGGATGTGGATTCGTCTTGCCAGCGCCGTCAACGCGCCGTAATCGGTAGATATGCGCAAGACTACGCCCGGCGACCCCGATCCATCCGCCTTGAAACGCAGCTCCACCTATGTGGCGCCCGCCCTGGAAAAAGGCTTTAACGTCATAGAGTTGCTCGCCAGACATCCGGCGGGTCTCATGGCGTCTGAGATCGCCGCCGGACTTGGTCTGACCATGAGCGAGATTTTTCGCATCATCGTCGTGATGGAGCGCCGCCGCTGGCTGAGCAAGGGGCCTGACGACAAGTACCGCGTCACGCCCATGGTGCTGGAGTTGGTGTTTCGCGCAACGCCTTCCGAGGAACTGACCGCCGTTGCGGCGCCGCTCATGCGAGAGTTCGCCGCCGCCACCGACCAGTCCTGTCACCTCGTCGTGCGCAATGGCGACACGGGCCTGATCATCATGCGCCAGCACAATCCCGGCGCCACCGGCTTTTACGTCAGGATCGGCACAAGCCTGAACCTGGCCACGACCTGTTCCGGCCATGTGCTGCTGGCGTTTCAGACCGAGATGGCCCAGGCCGAAGGCTGGTCAAAAGGACTGCGCGCGCAGCTCAACGCCGTCAGGGCCAGAGGTTTTGAGCGCATGGAGAGCGCGCGCACCCTCGGCGTGACCGACATCAGCTATCCGGTATTCGGCTTTCGCGGCGAAGCGGTCGCCGCCCTGACTGTCCCCTTCCTTAAGGTCATCGACGGCACAGAGCTTGTCGGCCTGGACGAGGCGCAGGCGCAACTGGGCGATACGGCGCACAAAATCTCGGTCGCGCTGGGCGGCAAAATGCCCTGATCATTCCCCCTGATCATCCCTCGGCGCCGCCAGCACCCACGTCACCGAGTCCTGAGTCGCGCCGCTCTGTATGCTCAGGCGATTTTTGCCGGGCCGCAGGCGCACCCGCCAGCTCGCCATGTGGTTTTCAAAGGTCTGCGCACCCAGATCCGCATCGTTCAGACTGAGACGGGCCTGCGCCACATTGCCATAGACTTTCACAACCACATCAGGAGTCCGCCGCACCACATCACGACGCGACGTGATATAAAGCATGGGCGTGCGGCTCCAGTTCGCCTGATACCAGAAATAGGCGTCCTTTTTGATCCGCCGGTCATAGGTGATCAGCCCCTTGTCATTGATGCCCGCATGATCGCCCTCATTGCGGCCGTCCGAGGGAAAATCGAAGCCGCACCAGACAAAGCTGGCCCATAACCAGCCGCGTTGCGCGATCTGAGTCCAGGCCCGCTCATGGTAAAGCGCCTGATACTGCTCCGGATGCCAATGCGAATCCGGGCGCGGACGTTTCGGCGGGTCTTCCTGATGGAACGGGCTGCCGCCTGCGCCATATTCGCTGATCGCCTCAGGCGTCGCGGGCCTTTTGGCGTGATTGGCGTCCAGCCAGGGCCCCAGATCATCGAACTGACCGTCGTACCAGCCATAATAGACATTGGAGCCGACCGCGTCGGTATGGCTGGCCTGCGGTCCGTCGATCGGCGCGCAGCAATTGGCGTAGGTGGTCGGCCTGTCCGGGTCTTCGGCGTGGGCGACGGCTTGCAGGCGCTCAAGCCAGTGCGCGCTGGCCGCATCGACATTATAGATTTCATTGCCCAGCCCCAGACGAACACGCTGGGATGGTTGATATTCTGACGGATCAATTCGCGAAGCTGGTCCTGCAGGTTGTCGCCAAACGCCGTGTCGGCGACGGCTTTAGCGACGAAGGGAACCTCGGTCCAGACCAGAACGCCGTCCTGGTCGGCCAGGTCGTAGTCCCTCTGCGGATGCTGATAGTGGGCGAATCTCAGCCCGGTGACGCCGAGTTCCCGCAGCATGCGAAAATCGGCGTCGATCTCGGCCTCGCCTACGGCAGGCCCGCGACCGGGACGCATGCTCTGGTGGATATTGACGCCATGCACGCCATAGGGATGGCCATTCAGCAACAGGCCCCTGTCCGGCGTCAGAACGACGGAGCGAATCCCGGTTTTGATCTCAGCCTGATCCAGAACGGCGCCCGTAGCGGCGTCCTCGATGGAAACCTCGCTGGCATAGAGATAGGGATCGGCGACGCCGTCCCACAGATGCGGCGACAACAGCGCGCCGCTCAGGTCCGCCACGGCGACGGCGCCCGGCGCAGCCTTTATCCGGGAATGCAATTCCAGAACCGTTCTGTCCCCGGCCTTGAGCCTGACGCGCACGAGGACGGCGCGCGCCTTCGTCCCGTCATTGGCGACGCGAACGCGATAGGCGAGGTCCGCCTTGCTTAGGCTGACGCCGGATTGGCGAATTTCGACCCCGGACGAACCATAGTCCAGCATGTCCAGATGCAGGTCGCGCGTTCTCACCAGCCGCACCTGACGATAGATTCCGCCGAAGACGGTGAATCCCCGCCCAGCGGCGCGACCTCCAGAGAAGCGCCATTGTCCGTCTTCACCAGCAGGGTGTTGTTCCCACGATGCAGATAAGGCGTCAGATCGAAGCGGAAGCGCGCATAGCCGCCCCTGTGCTGGCCGACATGAACGCCATTGACCCATAGGTCCGTGACCACGGCCGCCCCGTCAAATTCGATATAGGTTCTGGCGAAGGTCGGCGACGGCGTGAAGCTGAGAGTCCGGCGATACCATGCCGCGCCGCGATAATAGCCGCCGCCGTCATCGCCGTCTTTGGCGTTATAGGCATCGGGCAGATCAACCCGCGTCCAGTCCGATGACGGCATAACGGCGATGTCGGACAGCGCGCCGCCCTTATGAAACCGCCAGGCCGCTCCGATCTCAAGCGTCTCGCGCGCAGGCTGCGACCAGACCGGCTGCGGACTTGACGTCAGGATCATCGTCAGGAGCAGCGCGATCCATCTGAAGGCTCTGATATTCACCGGTCGTATGCGCTCCTAGTTGCCGCCGGGTCATCGAAACCCTGCTCCGCCCCAAGTCGTCGCTTACAACCCATGGCGCAGGCAACGAAAAAGACTCCCCGCGCCATGAATACGAGGGAGCCAGTTTGATCGAAAATCGGAACCACCCAGGGAGGAATGGAAACCCGTAACCAAATCAAAACGCTGAAAAATTCATGGCGCGCTGGGACGCTTCCCGCGATTGGCTATTGTAAGACAATAATTAAGACCAAACGCACTGTCAAATATGAAATCGTATTTCAAATG
>DATMTF010000109.1:0-3385 GCA_035565015.1 Asticcacaulis sp.
AAAAATGCGCCGCAGCTAAACAGGAGAGACTCATGCCAGGGACTGCGGCGAAGCGCGCGCTGCTGTTGGGCTGCGCGCTGGCGACGTGCGCGGGCGCAAGCGCCGCACAGGATGTTCGCAGCGACTTTACGCAGCCTCACGACGTGGCGCGGCCTCTGGTCCGCTGGTGGTGGTTCGGTCCGGCGGTGCAGGCGGACGAGCTGAAACGCGAGATCGCGGCCATGAAGGCGGGCGGTTTCGGTGGATTCGAGATTCAGCCCGTCTATCCACTGGAGACGCGGGGCAACCTGCCCTACCTGTCCGACGATTTCCTGAAGATGGTTCACGTCGCCGATCAGGCCGGTCTGGCGGCGGGTCTGCGCGTCGATGTCACGCTCGGCTCCGGCTGGCCCTATGGCGGGCCGAACACCAGTCCCGATCAGGCCTCGGCCCATATCCGCAAGCTGATTCAGGACGCCCGCCTGCCCCTGCCGACGCTTCAGCCGGGCGAGCGGTTTATCGCCGGTTTTGTTGGGGCGGACGCATCATCGGCGCGTCTGGTCAGCCTCGACCACGCCATTACGGCGCAGGCGGGCGATAAGCTGTTCCTGTTCCTCCAAAGCCCGACGGGGCAGCAGGTCAAGCGCGCCGCCGTCGGCGCCGAAGGGCTGGTGCTGGACCATATGAACAAGGCCGCCGTCGAGCATCATCTGAGCGCGGTGGCGGATCGGCTGATGACGGCTTTCGACGCGCCGCCCTCTTCTGTCTTCAGCGACAGCCTCGAAGTCTATGGCGCCGACTGGACCGGCGACCTCCTGGCGCAGTTTCAGAAGCGGCGCGGCTATGACCTGACCCCGCACCTGTTCGACCTGTTCGACGACAGCCCGGCAACGGCGGATGTACGACACGACTGGGCGCTGACCTTAAGCGAGCTGACCGACGAGCGCTACCTGACCCCCATCGAGGACTGGGCGAAGGCGCACAACACAAACTTCCGCGCGCAGGTTTACGGGACGCCGCCGGTCAGCCTGTCGTCCAACGCGCTGGTCGATCTGCCCGAAGGCGAAGGCGCGCACTGGCGGCAATTCTCCACCGCGCGCTGGGCCAGTTCGGCCAATCATATCTACGGTCGCCCGGTGACCTCGGCGGAAAGCTGGACATGGGTGCATACGACGCCGTTCCGCGCCACGCCGCTCGACATCAAGGCCGAGGCCGATGTGCTGATGCTGGAAGGGATCAACCAGTTCGTCGCCCACGGCTGGCCCTATTCGCCGCCGGACGCGGGCGAGCCCGGCTGGTCCTTCTATGCGGCGGGCGTGTTCAACGATCATAATCCGTGGTGGGGCGTCATGCCCGACCTCACCGCCTATCTGACGCGCATGAGCTGGCTGTTGCGCCAGGGCGAGAATGTCGCTGATGCGGCGCTGTTCCTGCCCGAAGACGATGCGCTGGCCGCGACCACGCCGGGCAAGGCGACGATCAACGGGCGCATGCACCGTTGGATCACGCCGGAACTGACGGCCAGCCTGCTCGATAACGGCTATAATTTCGACTACACAGACGCTGCCGCCATCGCCGCGAAAGGCGTCGCGCACAAAATCCTGATCCTGCCCGATGTCGAGCGCCTGTCGCCGCGAACCTGCGCGACCTTACGCGACTACGTTGCAAAGGGCGGGCATGTGATCGCGCTGGGCCGCCTGCCCGACCACGGGACAGGCCTGATGAACGCTGGTCAGGACGCCGCCGATGTGCAAGCGTGCGCGCACAGCCTGTTCCCGAACGGCGCGGTGAAGCTGGCCGACCTGCCCGCCGCCCTGCGCGGCGTAGGCATGCCCGACGCGGCGGGGCTGCCGTCCGGCGTCGGCTATGTCCACCGCCGCCTCGACCGCGCCGACATCTATTTCGTCGCCAACACCAGCAACCGGAGCGTCAGCTTCACGCCGGTTTTTCGCGCCGCCAACGTCGCGCAGGCTTGGAATCCAGTCACCGGCGCGGCTCAAGTTGCAACAGGCCAAATCACGCTGGCGCCCTACGAATCGCGCGTGTTCGCCACCGGCAGCGAAGGCGCGCCGCCCGCGCCGACACGGACCATGACGCTGCAAAGCGGCTGGACGCTGAAAGCGCCGAAAGGCGAAACGAAACCGATGACCGGCTTCGGCTCGTGGACGCGCGATCCGGCGCTGGCGCATTATTCCGGCGCGCTGACCTACAGCCGCACGCTGCGCCTGACGCCCGCGCAGGCCAAGGGACATGTGACGCTCGATTTCGGCGCGGGCCAGCCGGTTCCGCCGCCAAAGCGCGCGATGGGTTCGCAGGCCCTGCTCGATCCGCCGGTGCGCGACGCCGCCGAGATCTTCGTCAACGGACGCCGCGCCGGTTCGGTATGGAGCGCGCCGTTCGTCATCGACCTGAGCGGCTACGTCACCGCAGGCGACAACCGGCTGGAGGTGCGCGTCAGCAACACGGCCATCAATGAACTGTCCGGTCGCCCGACACCCGATTACGGCCCGCTGATCGCCAAATACGGCGAGCGCTTCTCGCCGCAGGGCATGAACCGCCTGCAACCCCTGCCATCCGGCCTGATGACGGCCCCGAAACTGGAGATCGCCCCGTGAAAGCGCTCGTGACCGCTCTGTTCGCCTTCGCCCTCCTCCCGCTGACGGCTCACACCGAAGTCCGGATCGATGCGCCGCGCGGCATTGGCGACGCAGTGCTGCACGCCGAGGATTTCGGCGCAAAGGGCGATGGCGTCACGGACGACACCAAGGCCCTGCAGGCCGCCATCGACGCAACCGCCGACAAGGCGGGCACGTTGGTCTTAAAGCCCGGAACCTATCTGACCGGGGCCTTGTTTTTAAAATCGCACATGGCTTTGCGCATCGACAAGGGCGTGACCCTGACTGGCGCCCAGGATCTGAAAGCCTATCCGCGCCTGCCGTCGCGCGTGGCGGGGATCGAGATGACCTGGCCGGTGGCTTTGATCAATGTCTATAAGCAGACCGATGTGAAGATTTACGGCGACGGCGTCATCGACGGCGACGGCAAGGTGTTCTGGGACGCCTACTGGAAGCTGCGCCATGACTATGAGCCGAAGGGCCTGCGCTGGGCGTCCGACTATGACGCCGAACGCGCGCGGCTGATGCTGGTCTATGGCGCGCGGCGCGTCGAGATCGGCAATGGAAGCCTCGACAATCCGCTGCACCTGAAGCGCTCCGGCTTCTGGACCGTGCAGGTCACCTATTCCGACAGTATCAAGGTGTCGGGCATCGAGGTGCGCAACAATATCGGCGGCTTCGGGCCATCGACCGATGGGGTCGATATCGATTCCTGCCATGAGGTGCTGGTCGAGAACGCCGACATCGACAATCATGACGACGACATCGTCATCAAGTCGGGCCGCGACGCC
>DATMTF010000110.1:0-3712 GCA_035565015.1 Asticcacaulis sp.
ATGCGCCACGGCTCTGAGCCTGATGGCGGGCGCCGCCGACGCAGCGGTCGTTGGCCATAATCCGCCGGCCTTATCTTTGACACAGGCGCGCATTGCGGACTTGCCGGGTGATCAGGCTGGGCTGTGGTCGGTCTATCTGGCGCGCTCGGTCGCTCAGGAGGCCGCCGACAAGGCCGCATTGGCCGCCGAACGCAAAAATCTGGCGCAGATCCCGCCGCCTCCGGCGGAGGGCCATGGCGAGACCATGCCGCTGGACAGGCCGGGCGCCTGGTATGCGACGAAAGAGGCGCGACATGTCGCCGACGTCATCGTCTCGTTCCAGACCCCGGCGGGCGGCTGGGGCAAGAACCAGCGCCGCGACGGCGACCTGCGCCGGCTGGGTCAGGCCTATGTCGCTGACAATATCTCGAAATTTCTTGGCGCCGACGATTACGACACGCCGCGCGACCCGCAGTGGAACTATGTCGGAACGCTCGACAACGACGCCACCACGACCGAGATGCGCTTTCTGGCGAAGGTCGCCGCGCAGGCGCCGGGACCGGAGGGCGATGCGTACCGCGCCAGCTTCCTCAAGGGCGTGCGTTACCTTTTGAACGCTCAGTATCCCAACGGCGGCTGGCCGCAGGTCTGGCCGCTGGAAGGCGGTTATCATGACGGCGTGACCTATAATGATAACGCTGTGGCGCTGGCGGCTATGGTGCTGAGCGCGGCGGCGTCTGGACAGGGCGATTACGCCTTCGTGCCGCGGGACGTGCGCAAAGCGGCGGGCGAGGCGGCGGCGCGCGCCGTTCAGGTTATACTTGCGACTCAGGTCAGAGCGCACGGCGTTGCGACCATATGGGCGCAGCAATACGATCCGCTGACCCTGCAACCGGAATCGGCGCGCAATTTCGAGCCGCCTTCCATCGCCAGCGACGAAAGCTCGGACGTTTTGATGTTCCTGATGCAAACGCCCGATCCGTCGCCCGCTGTGGTCGCGGCGGTGCATGACGCCGTCGCATGGCTGAAGGCGCACGAACTGCGCGACGTGGCGTGGACGCGTACGGATAAGGGGCGCGACCTGATCCCATCACCGGGCGCGGGGCCGATCTGGGCGCGTTATTACGATGCCGACACAGGCAAGCCGGTGTTCGGCGACCGCGATAAGAGCCTTTATAACAATGTGGACGATCTCAGCTATGAGCGTCGCAACGGCTATAACTGGTTCAACACTTCGCCGCAAAAAGTGCTGGACGCCTATGCGGACTGGTCAAAGGCGCATCAGGGCGGCTAGGCCAGCTTCCGTCAGGGCGACCAAAGCCGTCCGCAGAGCGGGCGGCTTTTTCATACGCGCCGGTCAAAAAAGAGGCGCTGCCTGAAAAGCAGCGCCTGCGAAGTGTCGGAGGATGACGAGATTTAGAACTTGTAACGGATGCCCATAAAGTACTGGCGTCCGTCCTTCAGGTATTCGAGCATTGCGTTCGGATCGGTATTGCCCTGGGCGGTGTCGTAATAGTCGAAGGAGTCGCTGTCGGCGACATTGGTCAGATTGATGCCCTGGAAGGTCAGGGTCAGGTGTTTGCTCAGATTGTAGGTGATCTGGGCGTCGATGTCGGTGATCGCGTTCTTGCCCTGGAAGGCGGCGCTGGAGCCGGGGTTGAGCTGTTGCAGATACTTGTCGCGGTGTGAGGCCGTCAGGCGGGCTTCAAACCGGCTGTCCTGATAGTAGAGGGTCGCATTCCAGGAATTCGGCGACATGCCCAGCAGGTTGGCGGTGATCACGCCGGAAGTCGAAGAGCCCGTGGTGTAATAGCTGATCTGCGACGAGACATGGGTGTAGTTGAACACGCCGCCCAGATTCTTGAAGTACCACGGCAGGAAGCTGAACGTGTCCTGCACATTGAACTCCCAGCCGCGCAGAATGCCGCCCGGCGTATTGACGGGATTCTTGATCGTCGCGGTCGAATCCGGCGTCAGGCCCGTTCCGCCCTGCGCGTCGATCTGCGACTGATCGAGGCCCAGATCGCCAAGCGTGCCCGTATAGGACAGGGTCTGGATATAGGAGGTGATGTCCTTGTAGAACAGACCGCCTGAGATCAGCGCATCCTTGTTCGGATACCATTCGACGTTAAGATCGTAGTCGGTGGCGCGGATCGGGTTCAGGTTCGGATTGCCGCCCGACCAGGTCGGGGTGCCCGCCGTCAGGTCCAGCGTGCCGTTCGGCACCAGCGACTGCATGGTTGGGCGCGCCATCACCTTAGAGGCGGCGAAGCGCACCAGCAGGTTGTCCATCGGCTCGGCGGTGATGTTCAGGGCTGGCAGGGTGTCGGTGTATTTGCGGTGGATCGTCACCTGAGTGAAGTCCGTGCCGGCCTTATTGACCTGAATGCCGTTAACCGTCTGGTCGGTCGTGACGTAGCGCACCCCCAGATTGCCCCTGACATTGATGCCGAATACATCATGGTTGAAGTCGGCCTGAAGGTAGCTGGAGCCATCGCGCTCGGTGGCCGCCTGGTTGTAAGGCGCCGCCTTGGTGGTTGTGGTGGACAGGCGGAAGTCGCCATAGTCGTTGACGCAATTACAGTTGTAGTGGATCGCATTGTCGATCTTGGCCAGGTCCGGCATCAGCCAGGTTGCGCCGAAGGCGGTGATCGTCTGGGCATAGGAAGCCAGGTCGGCGTTCAGCAGGTTGGAGGCGGCGTGGCCGTTCGCCGAGGGCAGGGGTTCGGTCGAGTCCGCCAGCCAGAACTGCGTGGTCGAGAAGCTGTATTTCTTGGCCTGCGCGCCCGCTTCGATCTTGAAGCCGTTGTCGAAATCATAGATGGCGCTGAGCGAGGCCGTGCCGAAATTGTTCTTCGTCGTGTTCGGGCGCAGACGCACCAGCGAGGCGTCGCCCTTGGCGGTCGAATCCGACATCGACCAGTAGCAGGCCTGATCGACCGTGCAGCCGTTGCTGGTGCCATAGGTGAAGACCGGATGCTTTTCATCGGTGAAGTCGTAGGAGTAGCCCTGCACGTCATAGGCGTCGAAGGACAGGGTGGTCTGTTCCGGATTCATCTGGGTCGAGCGCGAGGCGCCCAGATAGCCCTTGAGCTTTAAGTGCTCGCCGACATTCTGGTCCCAGGTCAGGGCTAGTTGGCCGAACTGGGTCTCCAGCGCGTCGTGCCGGTTCTCCGTGCGGATATCGGCATTGTTGAAACTGGCCTTGATCAGATCCTTGTTGTCGTCGATCGTGTAGTCATAGACGTACATATTCGGCACGCCGCCCGTGGTCGGCTTGCCCAGAGTGCCCATACGGCTGAAGGAGATGGCTTCAAGATACTGCTCGTCGCGGTCGGCGGTAAAGTCGGAATAGAGGGCGTCCAACGTGATGGTGGTGTCCGGGTTCGGCTTCATCTGGAACGAGCCGGTCATGCCTAAGCGCTTCTGGTGATAGGTCAGGCGACCGTAGCGCGGAATTCGCGGGTGCAGGGCTTCGGAGATGGCTTCGGCTTCCGGATCGGTCAGGACGGGCTTGCCGTCCGTGCAGTTTTTCTTGGTGCATTCCGCAATCGGCGTAAAGGTCGAGCCGCCGTTGGCGGAATAGCCGGCGAAGCGCATGCTGGACGACGCGCTATAGGCGTTTTCCCAGCGCGTGGTCGAGGGGCCTTCTTCGTATTCGGTCTTGTCGGAATACGCGACCGAGAACAGGGCGCCCAGCTTGCCGTCGGCCCAGCGGTTCGAGATCAGAAAA
>DATMTF010000111.1:0-8433 GCA_035565015.1 Asticcacaulis sp.
CGATGGCCGTGACGGTCTTTTTCCCAGACCGTGCGTTCGCGCCAGGCGTGCTCGTCCTCGCAGCGCTCCTTGCCGTGGTTCTTGCCCATTTTCGAGCCGACCAGACCGCCGACCACGGCGCCGGCGACCGTGCCGAGGCCCTTATTGTGCGTGTCGGCCAGCGAACCGCCAATGGCGCCGCCCGCGACCGCGCCGATCACCGTGCCGGTCTTGCTGCTTTTCTTTTCTTCGTACTTGCAGACATAGCTGGTGGCGTCGGCCACGTTCGGAATAGCCGCCAGCCCCGTCAGCAGGCCTGCGCCGACCACGGCGGCGGCGATCTTGTGATGAAACTGAGACATGACTGTTCTCCTTTCTCTCTTCGCAGGCAGTATCGCCGCGCGGGAATAAGGATGCAGTCGGTAAGCCGCCCCGATTTTGTAAGCGGGCGTGTTACGCTTCGGCGGGCGACAGCTTCCAGCGCACGCGCGTAGCGGCGTCGAGACGGCAGGAGCCGCGCAAGGCGATCACCGCGGTGCGGCGCGGCTGACCGGCCTCGAACACCGTCCCGTTGTCCTCCAGCGTCACATCGCGCGCATCGTGCCGCAGCCACCAGCCGCGTCCGCCGGGGCCGCGCAGCAGGATGCTCTTGCGGTCGCGAGCCAGCGAGGCCTGCACTTCCGGATGCAGCACGAAGCGGATGGCGAAGGGCGCCGCCATGGGCAGATCCTTACGCGTCTCGATGGCGGTCAGACGGTCTTCGCCGCGCAGTTCGTCGCGTTGCAGGTCGATATAGAGGCGACGTTCATGGCGCATGCCGTATTTCGGCTTCCAGCCGTCATGCTCCATCTCCAGCAGAACGCCAGCGCTTTCCGCCTCGGCGCGGCGCGAGCGGACCTTGTAGCGCGGACCCTCCAGCGCATTGTCGAGCAAGGGGCCGAACGGGCCCGTCACAGGCGCCAGGATTGCGTCCTCGCCGATGCTGAGGCCATTGCCGGCGCCGATGACGCGGAACGCCTGCCGGTCCGCCTGCAAGGGCGACCAGCCATTGGAGACGATCAGCTTGTCGTGACCGCCGGACGCCTCGAAATTCATCGGCTGGTCGCAGGCGGCGGTTCCGAAGGCGTCCATGCGCGGCTCGCCCGCATCGACAAAAACGCTGAGCGAACGCGCGATCAGACGCTGATAGCGGCTCTGCTCCAGCGCGCCGGGCAAGGCGCCGGCCTTGCC
Source organism: Asticcacaulis sp. (assembly GCA_035565015.1). Taxonomy (GTDB): domain Bacteria; phylum Pseudomonadota; class Alphaproteobacteria; order Caulobacterales; family Caulobacteraceae; genus Asticcacaulis. The sequence continues at coordinate 1,210 of DATMTF010000111.1, forward strand.
GTCAGTATGAACAAGGGCCGGGGCGATGCGCGTTTCGGAGACGCCCTCGCCGCCCTGAAAGGCGCACAGGCTCCCGTTCGGGTGCGACAGGGCGCGCACGAAGCGGCTTAAGGCCTCGACCGCCTGTTCGACGGCGGGCGGGATGGCCAGAGAGCGCTGCGCCAACGCGTCTTCCAGCATCAGCAGGTCATAGAGCAGCTCCAGCGCCGCCTGCGGGCTGCGCGAGGCGTGGCCGCCGTCGGCCAGCACGGTGCGTTTCAACGCGGCGGGCAGGCGCTTCAGCCCTTTGCGGCGAAAGCCGTCGCCGATCCGCCCCGACAGCACGCAGCCGAGCAGGCTGAGCGCAATCGCGCGCGTCGCCTGAGTCGCCGGGTCGTTATAAAGGCGCAACAGGTGCCGGCCCTGTTCGGACAGCGACTGAGCCAGCCAGACCCCGTCTTCGGGCGTTCCGGCGGCGGCGATGCGGCGCGCATGGGCGGACAGGTTGATCAGGCGACGCGGCAGGATGGACGCGCCCCACGGAAAGGGCGCCCAACGCCGGAAGGTGCGCAGCCACAGGACGAACAGGCGCAAGGCCTCTTTCGCGCCCGGCTCGCCCTGCGCCATCAGCGACGGCAGCCAGGAAAAGCGGTGCAGTTCGGCGGCGAAGGCGCGCGACGGCGAAGGCCGGTTCCACGGATCGCCGCTGCCCTGCACGCTCATGCGCGCATCGGCCAGGGCGAAGCGTCCGGCCAGCACGGCCTTGCCAAGCCGCACATCCGCCGGGCGCGCATCGTGCGGCGCGGCCAGGAAACCGTCCGGCGTGCGTCCGCGTAAGGTGAGCCCATAGCCCGGCATGCCGAACAGCTCGGCGCCAAGCTGATGCTTGCACCAGGCCGACAGGATGCGCGCGACGGACGGGCGCGTCGGGGTGGAGCTGTGCGGACTGACGGACTCGAAAGGCTGCACGGTTTACAGCCCTTTCAACGCCTTGATATTGGCGGCGTAGGCGGACGGTCCGCCCTTGAACACGGCAGTCCCGGCGACCAGAGCCGTAGCGCCCGCGCTGACGCAGAGCCCGGCGTTCTGGGCGTTGACCCCGCCATCGACCTGAAGGATCGCCGGATTTTCCGCCGCGTCGAGCTTTTTGCGGATGACCTCGATCTTGCGCAACTGAGTGTCGATAAAGCTCTGGCCGCCGAAGCCCGGATTGACGCTCATCACCAGAACGAGGTCGATATCGTCCATCACATAGTCGAGCGCATCGACCGGCGTGGCCGGGTTCAGAACGACCCCGGCCTTAGCGCCGAGCTGGCGGATATATTTCAAGGTGCGATGCAGATGCGGCCCGGCTTCCGGATGGACGCTGATCAGATCGGCGCCCGCTGCGCGGAAGGCGTCGAGAAACGCATCGACCGGTGAGATCATCAGGTGGCAGTCGAAGGGCAGATCGGTGTGCGGGCGCAGCGCCTTAACCACGTCCGGGCCGATGGTGATGTTGGGCACGAAATGGCCGTCCATCACGTCGATATGCACGAAATCGGCGCCCGCCTCCGTAATGGCCTTGACCTCGGCGCCGAGGGCGGCGAAGTCGGAGGCCAGAATGGACGGACAGATCAGCGGCGCAGCGGACATCAGGGGTAAAACTCGCGGAATTGGGGTGTGACGTTTAAAGCGTTATTGCGTCGGCGGGGTCAACCGTTTTGACGCGACAAAGGCGATTACCCTGACATAGCTCAGCAGGACGTCATCACAAAGCCGTCTTTTGCCCGTCAGGCTATAAGCCCAGGCTCAACTGCGGCTCATCCGCCTCGGCGCCCAGATTGGACAGGGTGACGCCCAGAAGACGCACCCCCTTGGGCGGCGGAAAGACGTTGAGCAGCAGGCTGTTGACCGCCGCGACCATCTCGCTCTTGGCGGTCAGGACCGCGCCGGTCTGCGAGCGGGTGATGATCTGGAAGTCGGAATATTTCACCTTCAGCGTTACGGTGCGGGCGCGCGTATGGTTCGTCTCGACATGCCGCCATACCTTGTCGATCAAAGGCTCCAGTTCGCGCCACGCGGCGTCGAACGCCGTCAGGTCGGTGAAGAAGGTCGTCTCGGCGCCAATGGATTTGCGCTCGCGGTCCGGCTTGACCTCGCGCCGGTCCACCCCGCGCGCGATCCAGTAATAGTGTTTGCCCGATACGCCGAAGGCGCGGGTCAGATCGTCCAAGGACCGCGCGCGCAGGTCCGCGCCGCTTTCGATGCCGAGCCTTTGCATCTTCGCCGCCGTCGCCGGCCCGACGCCGTGGAATTTCTTGACTGGCAGGGCGGCGACGAAGGCCTCGCCCTGTTCGGGCCGGATCACGCACAGGCCGTTCGGCTTGTTCTGATCCGAAGCCAGCTTGGCCAGGAACTTGTTGTAGGATACGCCTGCCGAGGCGGTCAGTTGCGTGACCTCGAAGATGCGCGCGCGGATTTCCTTCGCGATCTCGGTGGCCGAGGCCATGGCTTTCAGGTTTTCCGTCACGTCGAGATAGGCTTCATCGAGCGATAAAGGCTCGACCAGCGGCGTATAGTCCTCGAAAATATCGCGGATCTGGCGCGACACCTGCTTATAGACGTCGAAGCGGTGACGCAGGAAGATCAGGTCCGGGCATTTGCGCTTCGCCGTCACGCTGGGCATGGCGGAATGGACGCCGAATGTGCGCGCCTCGTAACTGGCCGCCGCCACCACGCCGCGTAAGGACGAGCCGCCGACCGCCACCGGCTTGCCGCGCAGGTCGGGATTGTCGCGCTGTTCAACGGACGCGAAAAAGGCGTCCATGTCGATATGGATGATCTTTCGATGCCGGGTGCTGTCGCTTTCTGACGAATCCATCGGCTTGACTCTGCCACAAAAGGAACATTAAGTGAACATGGAATTTGCATCTGGCAACTTAACGCCGGATGCGCCAAAAAAGCGGCAGCGGAGGAAGCTCATGAGCATCTATATCGGCATCGGCGGCTGGACCTATGAGCCGTGGCGCGGAACCTTTTATCCCGACGGCCTGACGCAGAAGCGCGAACTGGAATACGCCGCCTCGAAACTGACCGGCATCGAGATCAACGGCACCTATTACGGTTCGCAAAAACCGGAATCATTCCGCAAATGGCGCGACGAGACGCCGGACGGCTTCACCTTCGCCGTCAAAGGCACGCGCTACGCCACCAACCGCAAGGATCTGGCGGCGTCCAGCGAGTCGGTCGAACGCTTCCTGAAAAGCGGAATTACCGAGCTGGGCGACAAGCTGGGGCCGATCAACTGGCAGTTCATGGCGACCAAAAGGTTCGACGAGCAGGACTTTGACAACTTCTTCAAACTGCTGCCGCCGGAGCTGGACGGAGTGCGCCTGCGCCACGCCGTCGAGGTGCGGCACGACAGCTTCCGCGACCCGGCCTTTATCGCCCTGGCGAAGCGCCACAATATCGCGGTCATCACCGGCGCGGATTCGGAATTCCCGGTCATCGCCGACCAGACGGCCGACTATGCGTATTTGCGCCTGATGGGGACGACGGAGGGCCATGACAAGGGCTATAGCGAGGCCGATCTCGACGCCTGGGCCAGACGCATCAAGGCCCTGAGCGAAGGCGACATTCCCGACGATCTGCCTTGCGTCACGGGCGAGCGCAAGGCGGCCCCGCGCGACGTCTATGCCTTCGTGATCAGCGGCCACAAGGTCGCCAATCCCGCCGCCGCCATGGCCCTGATCGAGAGACTTGCCTGATGCAAAAACCCGTCGTCTTCGGCGTCCTGTCCACTGCGAAAATCGGCCTCAACAAGGTCATCCCGGCCTTTTTGAAAAGCGATCGTATTCGCGTCAAGGGCATCGCCTCGCGCACGCTGGAATCGGCGCAGGCTGCGGTCGATAAGCTGGGTCTGGAGCAGGCCTATGGGTCTTACGAAGACCTGCTGGCCGACCCGGAAATCGAGGCGATCTATAACCCGCTGCCCAATCACCTGCATGTGCCGCTGACGCTTCAGGCGGCGCGAGCGGGCAAGTCTGTCCTGTGCGAAAAGCCGATGGCGCTTAACGCTGGCGAAATCGACGCGCTGGAAGACGTCGCGCAGTCCGTTCACATCATGGAAGCCTTTATGGTGCGGCACTCGCTGCAATGGCAGAAGGCGCGCGAGCTGATCCGCGACGGCGCCATCGGCGCGCCGCACATGATCCAAAGCTATTTCAGTTATGAGAACCTCGATCCCGACAATATCCGCAACAAGGTTGAATGGGGCGGCGGCGGGCTGATGGATATCGGCTGTTACTGCATTGTCGCCGGTCGGTTTTTCTTCGAGGCCGAGCCGGTGCGCGCCGTCTCGCTGGTCAAGCGCTCGGAGGTTTTCGGCACGGATGTGGTCGCCTCCGGCCTGCTCGATTTCGGGCGGGGACGGCAATTGTCCTTCACCGTCTCGACCGAGGCGGGCCGCAGTCAGACGATCAATGTCTTCGGCCAGAAGGCGCGGCTCAGCCTGCCGATCCCGTTCAACCAGCCGGTGACCACACCCAGCCGCGTCATGATCGACAATGGCGCCACGCTCGACGGACAGGAAGCCGTGATCCATACCCTTCCGGTCGCCGATCAGTATCAGTTGATGGGCGAAGCCTTCGCCGCCGCCATTCGCGGCGAGGCGCCCCTGCCCTATGGGCTTGAGGACGCACGTCAGAACATGAAAATCCTCGACGCCCTGTTCGCGTCGGAGCGGTCCGGCGGCTGGGCCGAGATCGCCTGATGTCGGCCTTTCGCCGTCAATCCCGCCGCCGAAGCCAGCGCGCGTCGTCTGGGGCGTGAAGGCGCGCCGTTTTTGATGGTCGAAAACGTGCTGGCCGATCCGGAGGCGGCGCGCGATATCGCCATCCATACGCCATTCGGCGACCCGGTCAGCATCTGGTATCCCGGCGTCAACGCCGCCCTGCCGCAGGACTATCTGGAAGCCCTGCTGCCCGCCCTGCGCCCATCCCTGCATCGGGTTTTCGGCATAGCGCCCGACCGGCGCCTGTCGGCGCACGGCTTCTTCGCCCTGTCCACACGCCGCGCTGAGGAGTTGACGCCGCGCCAGCGCATTCCGCATTACGATCACGCCGAAACCGACATTCTGGCCTGCGTGCATTATCTGGCGCACGATCAGGGTGGCGGCACCGGCTTTTTCCGCCACGACGCCAGCGGCTATGAGGCGATCACGCCCGACCGGCGCGAAGCCTATATGGCCGCCATCGACAGCGAACTGGCGGCGCAAGGCGCGGCGCTGACCGGGTTCGCCGGACCGGACACGCCGGGTTTTACCCTGACCGAGGCGGTCGAGGCGCGATTCAACCGGCTGATCATCTATCCGGCCTGCCTGCTGCACTGCGCCCTGTTTGACGGCGCGCGCCTAAGCGACAACCCGCGCACCGGGCGCCTGACCGCCAACAGCTTTATCAGGGCCGCCTAATCTTCACGCGTCTTGCGCCATCCGCCTGAAGCCTCAATGACCTTCTGCTGCTCCCAGTAATCGGCGCCGTCGCGGGGGCGGAACAAGATGCGCGGCGCGCCCTGCCTGGTCATGACGGCGAAGATATTCTGCTTTGGATCGTAAAACAGCGTGTCGCCATTGCGGCGTTTCAGGGTCTGTACGCCCTTCGGCGGCGTGTGAACAAAACCATGCGCCATGGCCAGAAAATCGGCGTAAGATTTCGCGCCGATCTCGGCGCCGTGATGCGCAAACTGATAGTGGGCATTGTCGTCGGCGGAATATTTGCGGCTTTTGGACCAGAGCGGCCAGTCGCCGTAAGCGGTTTCGGTGATCTGCGCGCGCGGCCCGGACGGCAGCGGCAGGACCGCGCCCGTTTGCGGCGGCGCGATTTGCGGCGGCGACGCGTCGTTCGTCACCGGCATGGAGGCTTCGGCGTCGGAAACGGGCGCCGCCAAGGGAACCGGCGCGGCGGAGGATGTCGGCGATTGCCCCTGACCGTCGCCGATCACAGCGGACGGCCCGGCGTCGCAGGCGCTCAGCAGCAACAGTCCAGCGATCAGAATGGCGCGCGTTCGCATGTCTTCCCCCTTCACGGCTTGCCGCCCCGTCCCCACCTATGGCACAAGCGCGCAGTGAGTTAAAGGAGCCGAGATGGCCAGTCCCAAACGCATTTTGCTGATCGTCGGCGGCGGCATTGCGGCCTATAAGTCGCTTGAGCTGATCCGGCTGATCAAGAAGGCCGGGCATGAGGTCCGCGTCGTGCTGACCCAGGCGGCGCAAGCTTTTGTGACGCCTTTGAGCGCCGCCGCCCTGTCCGGGGACACGGTCTATAGCGACCTGTTCGACCTGACCGACGAGACGGAGATGGGGCATATCAGCCTGTCGCGGCAGGCCGATCTGGTCGTGGTCGCGCCGGCCACCGCCGACCTGATGGCCAAGCTGGCCAACGGTTTGGCCAATGATCTGGCCTCGACCCTGCTGCTGGCCACGGATAAGCGCGTTTTGATGGCGCCGGCGATGAATGTGCGCATGTGGACCCATGCGGCGACGCAGCGGAATCTGGCGACGCTGAAGGCTGACGGCGTGCTGTTGACCGGCCCGGACGAAGGGGAAATGGCGTGCGGCGAGTTCGGACCGGGGCGAATGCGGGAGCCGGAGGCGATTTTCAGCGCCATTATGGCGGCGTTGCAGGAAGCGCCTAAGCCTTTGATGGGCAAGAAGGTTATCGTGACCGCCGGGCCGACTTTCGAGCCTTTGGACCCGGTACGCGGCCTGACCAACCGGTCGTCCGGTCGGCAGGGCTATGCGGTGGCGCAGAAGCTGGCGGAGGCGGGCGCCGAGGTGGTTCTGGTCTCCGGGCCGGTGGCTTTGGCGACGCCGCCGGGGGTCGTGCGCGTCGATGTCGAGACGGCGCAGGAGATGTATGACGCCGTGCATAAATCCTTGCCGTGCGACGCCTTTATCGGGGTGGCGGCGGTGGCCGACTGGCGCGCGCAGGCGGTGGCCAGCGAGAAGCAGAAGAAGACCGCTGAGGACACGCTAAGCCTTACCCTGGTTAAGAATCCCGACATTCTGGAATCGGTTTCCAAACATCTGGACGCACGCCCGCGCCTCGTCATCGGCTTTGCGGCGGAGACGCAGAGACTGGAGGATTACGCCAAGGCGAAGCTGGCCTCGAAAGGCTGCGACGCCATTATCGCCAACGATGTGTCGAGCGGCGTTTTCGGCGCGACGGAGAACCGCGCCACGCTGGTGGACCTTGGCGGCTACAC
>DATMTF010000112.1:0-6153 GCA_035565015.1 Asticcacaulis sp.
AGAATCTGCGCGTTCCCATCGAACTGATTGCGCACGTCGATGACGGCGCGAAGTCGCGCGAGATGCTCGACCTCCTGGAAGACATCGTCGCGGCATCGGCCAAGGTCAGTCTGAGCGTCAAGAATGGTTCGGGTGAAGCGCGTGTTCCGTCCTTCGACATTGTGCGCACAGATTCGGACGTGTCGGTCACCTTTGCGGGCCTGCCCATGGGGCACGAATTCACCTCGCTGGTGCTGGCCCTGTTGCAGGTCGGCGGCCACCCGCCGCGCGTCGAGGCAGACGTGATCGAACAGGTCAAATCCCTGCCGGTCGAGGGCGAACTGCGCTTTGAAACCTATTTCTCGCTGTCGTGCCAGAACTGCCCCGATGTGGTGCAGGCGCTGAACCTGATGAGCATCCTCAACCCGAAGATCAGACACGTCGCCATCGACGGCGCCTTGTTCCAGAAAGAGGTCGAGGACCGCAAGATCATGGCCGTGCCGACGGTGCTGCTGAACGGCGAACCGTTCGCGCAAGGCCGCATGGGGCTGGAGGAAATTCTGGCCAAGATCGACACCGGCGCGCATCAGCGCGAGGCCGAAAAGATCAACGCCAAGTCCGAATTCGACGTGCTGGTGGTCGGCGGCGGTCCGGCGGGCGCGGCGGCGGCCATCTATGCGGCGCGTAAAGGAATCCGCACCGGGGTGCTGGCCGAGCGGTTCGGCGGTCAGGTGCTGGACACGATGGACATCGAGAACTTCATCTCGGTGTCGCACACCGAAGGACCGAAGCTGGCGACGGCGCTGGAACAGCACGTCAAGGATTATGAGGTCGATATCATGAACCTGCAGCGCGCCACGGCCCTGACCCCGGCTTCGGAGCCCGGCGGTCTGGCCGAGGTGGCGCTGGAGAACGGCGCGCGCGTCAAGGCGCGGACCGTCATTCTGGCCACCGGCGCGCGCTGGCGGCAGATGGGCGTGCCGGGCGAGGAGACCTATCGCAATAAGGGCGTCGCCTATTGCCCGCACTGCGATGGCCCCCTCTTCAAGGGCAAGCGCGTGGCGGTGGTCGGCGGCGGCAATTCCGGCATCGAGGCGGCCATCGATCTGGCGGGCATCGTCGCGCATGTCACCCTGCTGGAGTTCGCGCCGGAACTGCGCGCCGATGCGGTCCTGCAACGCAAGCTCTACAGCCTCAGCAATGTCACGGTCATCACCAACGCTCAGACCACCGAGGTCACGGGCGATGGCGAGAAGGTCACCGGCCTGACCTATAAGGACCGCATCCACGACGTCGCGCACGACATCGCGCTGGAAGGCATTTTCGTGCAGATCGGGCTTGTGCCGAACACGGAATGGCTGAAGGGAACCCTGGCCCTGTCGCGGCACGGCGAGATCGAGGTCGATGCGCGCGGCGCCACCTCGGCGCCCGGCGTGTTCGCGGCGGGCGACTGCACGACCGTGCCCTACAAGCAGATCGTCATCGCCATGGGCGAAGGCTCCAAGGCGGCGCTGTCGGCCTTCGATCACCTGATCCGCACGCCCCTGCCCGCCGAACTGCTGGCGGCGGAATAATCACTGCGCCGGGGCGGTCACCTGCGTCCCGGCGGCCTTCAGCCGGTCGAGCACGCCATTGGCGCTGAAAAACTCCGGCAGGCCGACCACGGCCAGTGTCTCGCCCGGCGTTTTGAGCGCCGCGTCAATCGCGCGGGCCATACCGCCGACATAGTCATTGTCATAGGCCGCGCGCCAGGCGGGCAGCGCCATGTCGCAGGCCTGACCCGCCGGCGCGCGATAGGTCGCCAGCAGCGTCGTCACATCGGCCTGCGCCCAGGCCTGCGCCGCCTGCGGCAAGGTGGTCAGGTCGTAATCGGCGGCGTCGAGAAATTCGGTCAGGCAGGCCTCGTTCTGCGCCGCGTTCATCGTCAGCCACTGGTCGGTGATGAAGTTGCTGCGCGCGAAACTGGCCTGCTGCACCGGCGCGCGCGCCTGCACGGCCAGAAGATTGACCGCATCCAGCACGTCGAGATTGCGGATATGGTGATCGTGGCGGAAGCGGTCATAGAAGTTCGACCCGGCGCGCACCGGCGCCAAGCCTTCATAATCGCGCATCGGCGTCACGCCTTCGCGCGCCACGGCGGCCTGAAAACGGGCATAGGTCTCAGGCGAGACCACGTCGCGCAGGCGCTGTCCCTTAAGCAACGACTGCTCGCGCCAGCGCTTTTCCCCGGCGGAATCGCTCCACGCCTGCACGGGCAGGATCAGCGCTTTGGCGGTGCGCAATATGCGGCGCACGCGCTGCTGATCCCAGCTTAAACCCTCCGGCGTCTCATAGGGCGCGGCCAGAATCCACACCGTCGCCCCGTCGCGCGTCGCTTTCCACAGCGCCGGTCCCGGCTCGGAACGGACGATGACGGTGGTGATCTGCGGCTCGGCGGCGGCAGGACGATGAAGGAGGGCCGCCCCGATCAGGACGGCCATGATAAGACATAGACGCATGGATGCTTTTTACCGACTTGCCGTTACGCGCGCAACTTTCTTAAGTTGGGCGGAAAGGCGGCGCATCGCCGAGCGGCTATCGGAGTGAGGAAGGGTAGAGGAACCACAGATTACGCAGATTAACACAGATTTTTTCAAAGCGGGCGAGCGTTGCGGCGCGTGTCTTTCATTCGACGCGCAAGGCGCGTCATTCGATGACGCCGATAAAGTCACCCCCGGCTCAGCGCTGTAAAATCTGCGTAATCTGCATAATCTGTGGATTGACCCTTACCTTCCTTCCAGCACCGCGCGGATCAGCGACAGTTTTGTCTCCGTCTCGATGCGCTCGGCGACCGGGTCGCTGTCGGCGACGATGCCGCCGCCCGCCGCCGCGCGGATGCGCCAGCCATCGGGGCCAGACTCGCAGGCCAGCGTGCGGATCAGCACATTCGACTCCATCGCTCCGCCAGCGTCGAGCGCGAACAGCGTCCCGCAATAGGGGCCGCGCGCCGCCTCCATCTCGGCGATCACCTTCATCGCCTGCACCTTGGGCGCGCCGGAGATCGAACCGGCGGGCAGGGTCGCCAGCAGCAGGTCCGCCGCGTTCAGGTTCGACCGCAATTGTCCGTATACGGATGAAACCAGATGATGCACATTGGGATAGGTCTCCAACGCATTGAGCGCGCTGACCCCGACGCTGCCGATTTCGGCGACGCGCGACAGGTCGTGGCGCATCAGATCAACGATCATCAGATTCTCGGCGCGATCCTTGGCGCTGGCCGTCAACTCGGCGGCCTGAGCCGCATCGTCTTCGGGCGTCGCGCCGCGCGGGCGCGTACCCTTGATCGGGCGCGTCTCCATCGCGCCGTCGGCGTCGAGGCGGATAAAGCGCTCCGGGCTGTTGGAGACGATGGCGCGGTCTTCGAAACGCAGGTAGCCGCCGAACGGCGCCGGGCCGCGTGCGTGCAGGGCGGCGGCCAGATCGCCGGGCGTCAGGCCGTCGCGTAAGGCGCCGGTCCAGCCGCGCGCCAGATTGGCCTGAAACAGGTCGCCCGCGTGAATCTGCTGCACCAGGGCGGCCACCTTGTCTTCGTGCGCGTCGTCGGGCGTTTCCGACTGCAGAGCGCCGTCAAGAAACGCGCCTTCATGGACGGGCGCCTGCGGCGTCGCCTCATAGAGCGCGATCAGTCGTCGCATCGCCGCCTGCGCGCGCTGCGGATCGGGGCCGCGTCCGTAAGCGGTCAGGCTGTGCGCCTGATGATCGAAAGCCAGAACCGCCGGATAGCGCAGCAGCAGCAGCTCCGGCCACGCCGCGCCGCCTTCGATGCGGAACGGGCGGCGGCGCAAATTTTCCAAACGCGCGCCCAGTTCGAACCCCGCCAGCCCGATCACCCCGCCGGTGAAACAGCCCATATCTTCGCCGGAGGTCGCGCAGGCGGCGCGCAGCAGACCGGCTATGTCGGCGTCCGCATCGTGCGCGACTGCATTCTTTACGTCGGGCAGGGCGGTCAGGTAGCTGTAACGCCCGAACCGTCCGCCGTCGGACAATAACGCGCAGGCGTGATCGCGCGTGAACCAGGCGCCGACGCGGGCGTGAAAATCGCTGGCGTCCAGCCGCATTTGCGCCAGATGCGTCAAGGGTTCAGGCTGATCACGTAAAAAGGATAACATTCACAGCAACTTGATTCGATTGTGGCGCCTGCGCCCGCCATTATGGTGAACAGGATTTGATATTGGGCGCCGCCTCTGCGGACCGGATTTCAAAGCCTATGGATGGAGGTCCATTGATCAAACTTATCAGGAGCGATGGACGCATGGCGGATTTGCCGCGTTGTCGCTCCTGATTTTTATCTGCACATCGTCTACATCAGCGGAATGGCGGCTCGTCGAAGGCGCGCAGCTTGCGCGAATGCAGCTTCATGCCGTAACCGCGTAGAATCTTCATTGTCTCTATGCCGATATCGATATGTTCGCGGATGGCGCGCTCATAGAAATGATTGGCCTGTCCGGGCAGTTTCAGCTCGCCGTGCAAGGGCTTGTCCGACACGCACAGAAGCGTCCCGTAAGGCACACGGAAGCGATAGCCCTGCGCGGCCAGGGTCGCCGACTCCATGTCGATGGCGACCGCGCGCGATTGTGAGAAACGCAGAGCGCTCAGGGTGTAGCGCAGTTCCCAGTTGCGGTCGTCGGTGGTCACCACCGTACCGGTGCGCAGCCGTTTTTTCAGCGCGTCGCCGTCCTCGCCGCTGATGGCGACGGCGGCCTGGTACAGGGCCTGTTGCACTTCGGCGATCGGCGGGATCGGGATTTCCGGCGGCAGCACGTCGTCCATGACGTGATCGTCGCGCAAATAGGCGTGGGCCAGAACATAGTCGCCTATGCTCTGCGACGGTCGCAAACCGCCGCAATGGCCGATCATCAGCCAGACGTGCGGGCGCATCACGGCCAGATGGTCGGTAATGTTCTTGGCGTTGGACGGGCCGACGCCGATATTGACCAGAGAAATGCCCTGACGGCCTTCGGCCAGCAGGTGATAGGACGGCATCTGGTGCTTGCGCCACGGCGAATTGGCGATCAGCTCCTCCGGGTTCGGCGTGTCCTTCGTAACCACGAAATTGCCGCAGCAGGACAGCGCCGTGTACGGACTGTCGGGCTTGCGCAACTGCTCCAGCGCATAGGTGACGAACACATCGACATAGCGATGATAGTTTGTCATCAATATGTAGCTTTGCACATGTTCGGCGGGCGTGCCGGTATAGTGCTTGAGCCGCGCCAGCGAGAAGTCGGTGCGCAGGCCGTCGAACAGGGCCAGCGGGTGATGGCCCTGCGCGTCCCTGATGTCGAGGCCGTCGGCGACCTCATTGCCGATCAGGGCCAGTTCGGTGGCCGGAAAATGCCGCGCCAGATCGAGCGCCGAGACGCTGTTGAGGTCAAGCCCCGCGCCGTCCAGCACGTAAGGATAGGGGATTTCCTGATCCGAGACGCTGACCGAGACCTCGGCGCCGTAGTCGCGGATCATCAGCTCAAGCTGCTCCTCGATATGGCCGCCGAAAATATCCGGGCGGGTGATCGAGGACGAATAGGAACCGGGGCGGGAGAAGCGCGCAAAGGCGCGGTTGACCTGCGGATGGCGGTTATGCTGGATCAGCGCCTCGTCTTCGGCGTCGTGCTGGCCGCGCCAGATCACGGTCAGCTTCGGGTAGCAATAGCGCCCGGCGGCGCGCTGCGCTTTCGACGGCAGGGTGCGGTCTTCGAGATAAGTATGCAGATCGGCCTGCAAATGGGCGACGGCCTGATTGTAGATGTCGCGCAGATGGGCGACGGCTTGCGACGCGGAAAGCGGCGTCGCGTCCTTGGGTTTCATCGGTTTGTTCATGATCATATGTAGCACGACGGCAAAGGCTTCGCCAATCGGGCGATGTGTGAATTTTTATTGCGGCGCTTTAAAGCCGCGCTTCTGGCTCCATGCTTTGGTGCAGGATGCGCACGATAATCAGCGAGTCATTCTCGACACGAAAATAGAGCGTATGCGAAGCGACGTATGATGTGCGATAGCCCGGTTTGACAAGATCGGCGGCTCGTCCGGTACGCCGCCCTTCCAGAAGGTCTTCGCATGCTTGCCGGATCGCAGTGATATAAGCGTCGGCCTGCGTCACTGACCATTGTTCAGCAGAGTAGTTCCAGATGTCCGCCAGGT
>DATMTF010000113.1:0-17847 GCA_035565015.1 Asticcacaulis sp.
TCTTCCTTATCCAAAAAGTGGAACCACTTTTTGGGGAAACGCTCCAATAGCGCGCAGACCGCAAAAAAAGCCGCTCCTTCCGGGCGGTTTTTTTGTGTCAGCCGCGCGTCTTGTCCGGATAGTAGAGCGTGAAGACGGCGCCGCCGTCGGGATGATTGCTGACCTCGATGCGCCCGTTCAGAAGCCGCATGATCGACTGGCAGATGGTCAGGCCCAGGCCCGTGCCGGCGTTCTGCTGATCGGCCTTCTGCAGCCGCGTATATTTATCGAACACGGCGGTCTGCATCTCCGGCGGAATGCCCTCGCCATGATCGCGGATGCGCACGAAGCCCTCGCCATTGGCGACGCCATAGGAGACCTCGATCAGCGGATTGTCTTCGGTGCGGCCCGCCTTGCGTCCGCCGAACTTGTAGGCGTTGTGCAGCACCAGTCCGATGGCGCGCGCGCCGAGCATCGGGTCGGTGGTCAGCTCGTCGCGCCCCGCCGGTGTGACGCGCAGCTCGCCGCGCGTCTTCAATGGTCCGAGGCGCGCCTGCGCGTCCTGAATCATCTGGCCCAGCCGCGCGGCCTCCAGGCGCGGGCGCACGGCGTCGGCTTCGAACTTGGCCATGTCGAGAATATTGGTGATGAAATAATCAAGCCGAAAAGCTTCGGTCAGGGCCGAACTGATCAGCGAACGGCGCTTTTCCTCGCTTAAGCGATCATACAGCATGGTCATGACTTCCAGCGAACCGATAATGGTCGCCAGCGGCGTCTTCAGGTCGTGCGACACCGAGGACAGCATCTGGCGATGCAGATACTCGCGGATCTCATCATGGGTCGGCGAAGATATATCGTCGGGAGTCATGAGGGTTACTTTACCAATACGACCACGGCGCGCAAACCGTTCATTTTAAAAATGCGGAATGCGCCAACGCAAAAGGGAGCAAGGGGCCGACCCTTGCTCCCGCCACAGTTCCGTCGAAACGGCCAGGGGGCGCTGTTTTGCGACGGACAGCTAATGGATGACGTGGAACAGATAGAGCAGGATGATAACCGGCAAAGGCACGCCGACCAGCCACAGAATAAGCCCTTTCATGGGGGTCTCCTTTTAGTGCGATGAGGACGCGCTGCTGTCCTGCTGCTTTTGTTTACGCGCCGCCGCCTTGACGTCGGCGGAGGTTTCCGAGACGGCGCTCGACGCCGCCGCGCCGGTTTTCGATAAGGCGCTGGCCGCAGCGTCGCCCGCATTGTCCAGCGCCGCGGCGGCGCTGTCATAGGCGCCGGAATCTTTGATGTCGGTCGCCGCGCTGGAGACGGCGGGCGGGATGGCGTCAATCGCCCTGCCGATCTCCTGTCCCGCCGTCGGGCGATGGTGGGCGTTGTAGAACCATATGCCCGCCACGATCACCACGATCAGCAGGATGAAGATCAACAGGGTTTGCAAAAAGCTGCCGCCGGACCGGTTCATGCGCGCCCCTCAGTCATTCCAGCGATCAGGCCAGCGATCAGGCCAGTGATCAGGCCAGTGATCAGGCCAGTGATCCGCGATCTGGACATAGACGGCCATCTCCTCGCGATCTTCTTCATCATCAAACAGTTCCGGCGGCAGGACGTCGTCGGAATATTCACCGTCGATCGTGACCTGCCATTGCGGCGGGGTCGGACGTTTGGCGCGCGGGAACGGGATGATCTGGGCCGGTTGCGCTTGGCTTTGCATGAGGGCGCTCCTTGTTTGCGGACTGTCAGATTTCGGGCTGGGTGACGGGAGGAATTTCCGACGGCAATTCCGGATTACCCGGCGGCTCCGGCGCGGGATTGACGTCTGGTCCGTCCGGCTGCGGCAGACCGGGCTCCGGCGTCGGCTGGGGAATATCCGGCTGCGGATCGGGCTGTGGCGCTTGCGGCGTGATCGGCATGGGACGCCTCCTGAAAACTGAACTGGTTTTCAGGTGTAGGCCAAACTCTGCAAGGGCTCAGTGCTTAACCCGCAAGACCGCGATAAACGTGCGGTAAAAGGACGCTCTTACCGCCCGGCCAGCTTCTGCGCCAGGATGTCGGGCAGGACGGGCTTGGAAATATAGTCGTCCATGCCAGCCGCCAGACAACGCTCGCGGTCGCCTGCCAAAGCATGCGCGGTGACGCCGATAATGGTGTTGCGCGCGCCGTCGGGCGTTTCACCCGCCGCTTCCAGATCGCGGATGCAGCCCGTGCATTCCAGCCCGTCCATGCCGTGCATCTGCACGTCCATCAGCACGGCGTGGAATGGTAGGTCCGCCTCGCGGATCAGGCGCAGCGCCTCCGGCCCGGAGCCTGCCGAGCGCGTCGCATAGCCCAGTTCCTCCAGCATCAGCGACAGCACCATGATGTTCGGTTCATAGTCTTCGACGATCAGCACGCAGGGCGGCGTTCCGTCCGCCGGAACAGCGGGCCGGTAATCCGGTCGCGGCGCAGCCTCCGGCGCCGGCGGCTCGGTGCGCGGCAGGGTCAGGCTCAGGTGGAAGGACGAGCCTTCGCCGCGCTGGCTGCGCACCGAAATGTCGCCGCCCATCAGTTGGGCCAGCGAGCGCGCGATCGACAGGCCCAGCCCTGAGCCGCCGAAGCGGCGGGTAATCGTCTCGTCAGCCTGGGTAAACTTGTCGAAGATAACGGCCAGCTTGTCGTCGGGAATGCCGATGCCGGTGTCGCTGACGACAATGTCGATAATGCAGGCTTCATCGTGACAATCGGCGCGCGCCGCGATGGCGATCTCGCCGGAATCGGTGAATTTCAACGCATTGGAGACAAGGTTCATCAGCACCTGCTGCAGGCGCGAGCGATCGCCCAGCACGGTGACGCCATGGGTGGCGTCGTCGATGCGCAAGGTCAGGCCTTTGCGTTCGATTTCCTGCGCGAACATCAGCCGGATGTCCTCCAGCACCGCCGCCACGGCGAAGGGGATGCTCTCCAGTTCGACATGGTCGTCCTCGATGCGGCTGATGTCGAGCAGGTCGTTGATCAGCTTGAGCAGCAGGTCGGCATTGGTGCGCAGCGTCTCGACCATCTTCTTCTGCTCGTCGTCGAGCCGGGTGCGCGCCAGCACCGAGGCGAGGCCCGTCACCACATTCATCGGCGTGCGGATCTCGTGGCTCATCGTGGCCAGAAAGCGGCTCTTGGCCTGACTGGCGGCCTCGGCGCGCTCCTTGGCCTGTTTCAGCTCGACGCTCTGCTGGGCGTTTTCGCGCAACAGCCGCTCCTTGGTGAAGGCGGCGACCATGATGGCGGGCAGGAGGTCGAGATAGGTCTGGTTGACGTCCTTGACCGCATAGTCGGCGGCGCCTTTTTCCAGCGCCGCCAGGGCGATGCGCTCATCGCCGCCGACGGTCAGGATGACGGCGGGCGGGGTCAGGGGCAGCGCGTTCATGCGGTCGAGCAGGTCCAGCCCGCTCATGCCCGGCAGGTTATAATCGACCAGCACCAGATCATAGGCGCGCTCAAGCAGTTTCTGAAGGCCGTCTTCGGCGGTGTCGGCCAGATCGACGCGCAGACCGATGCGCTCCATGCGCCTTTGCAGCAGCCGCGCCAGCGCCGCATCGTCCTCGACATAGAGGATGTCGCGCAAACCGGCGTGCGGCGTCGCGGCGGCGTTGGGTGCGGCGGCGTGGGGGGCGTCGGGCGGCGGGGTCGGCATGGCGCGCTTTAGCTCCTGTCGCGTAGGTGAGGCACATGAACGGTGCTGAGCGTCAGGCCCAGCTTACCCAGACTGGCCGCGAAATCGGCTTGGCTGACCGGCTTGGTCAGGAAGCCGTCGCAACCCAGCGCGAAGCAGCGCTCGATGTCATTGGGATGATCGGTTGTGGTCAATACGATCACCGGCGCGCCTTGGGTCGCCGCGTCGGCCTTGAGGCGTTGCAAAATCTCGAAGCCGTCGATATCGGGCAGATTCAGGTCGAGAATGACCACGAAGCGGCGCCCATCGCGCGGTCCGAACAACCACCTCAGCGCCTCCTCGCCATTGTGCAGGCGCATGACAGGGTTGAGCGCGCCGATACGTTGCAGGTTGCGGCTGATCAAACGCGCATGGCCTTCGTCGTCCTCGACCAGAACCAGGGTGAAGGGGTCGGTAAAGCCGCTCATGCTTCGACCTCCTCGGTTTCAACCGCCGCCTGCTTTTCGGTCAGCGGCTTTTTCGGCAAGCTGACGAAGAAGGTCGTGCCGACGTCGAGCGTCGATTCGAACCAGATGGCGCCCGACATCTTGCGTAAGGACGCCTTGACATAGGCCATGCCGATGCCCAGTCCGCGCACGTCGCCGGCATTGCGCGCGCGCCTGAAGATATTGAACACGCGGTCGGAATCGGCGGGGTCGATGCCGCGCCCGTTGTCGCGCAGGTAAAAGACATAGTCGCGCGCCGTTTCGCGGCAGCCGATCTCGATCTCGCCGGGCCGGTCAGGCTTGAGATATTTGACCGCGTTGTCGAGCAGGTTGGAGAAGGTCTGCTCAAGCGCCACCGCGTCGGTCATCAACACCGGCATGTCGGCGACCTGCACGTTCACGCCCTTGACGGAGATTTCATAACTCTGCGCGCCCAGGCACTTTTCGATCACGAGCCGCGAATCGACAGCGGTTTCGCGATAAGCGAACTTGCCGATGCGCGACAGGTCGAGGATGGCGGTCGTCAGCGTGTCCATGCGATCGACCGCATTGCCGATAAAGCCGAGGCTTTCGGGAATATCGTGTTGCAACAGCGTGTCGAGCCGGTTGCGGGCGCTGGCGCTCAGCTTCCTGTTCTGGCTTTCCAGCACGTCGCGGACCTGATCGAGCGCGATCTGCAATTCATGCGAAAAACCCTTCAGATTGACCAGAGGCGAACGCATATCGTGCGAGGTGATGTAGGTGAAGGCCTCCATATCGGCGTTGAGCAGGCGCAGCTCCTCCTCGCGCCGCTTCTGCTCGGTGATGTCGGTATGGGTGCCGATCAGGGTGCGGATCTGGCCGAACCGGTCCCAGGCGCCAACGCCGCGCGCCATGATCCAGCGCCACGAGCCGTCCTTGTGGCGCAGACGGAAGATGTTGACATAATCGCGGCTCTTGCGGGTCACATAGTCGTGGCGCACCTTGAAGAAGCTCTCGACATCGTCGGGATGGATCATCGGGGTGATGACGTTGATGTCGTTGTCCAGCTCATGCTCGCCATAACCCAGCATGGCTTTCAGCTCCTTGGACATGTACATGGTCTCATTGACGAAGTTGATCTCATAGACCCCGTCATTAATGCCGTTCATTACGGTGCGGAAGCGCAGTTCGGCGCGCTGGTTCTCGTCCTCGATGGCCTCGTTTTCGTCCTCAAGCCGAATGATCATCACCGTTCCGGCCAGAAGGATGGCGATGCCCGCCGCCGTGCCGATGACCAGCACCCAGATCAGATTGTTCTTCTGGTGATTGACCAGGTCGATGCGCAGCTTCAGCGCGGCGAGGCGCTGCCGGATCGAGCCCTCGATAATGGCGCGCAAGCTGTCCACAGCCGACTTGGCCTTCCCCATATCCGCCACGTCCGGCTTGCCGGGACCGTGGCTGCGCGCATAGGCGACCTGGTTCTGCAGCAGGGTCTGAATCGTGTCGATGCGGTCGAGCCAGGCATTGGTCTCGGCGAAGGAATTGTCTTCGTAATAGGTGGCGTTTCGTAAGGACAGCACCTCGTCCTGCAACCGGTCGGACGCCTGCTCATAAGGTTGCAGATACGCCTTGTCGCCGGACAGGATATAGCCGCGCGCCCCGGTCTCCATATTGATCACATCCATCAGGATGATCTTGCTTAACCGGATGTTTTCGTACTGGTAACGCGTATATTCGTTGAGATTCTGAGAGATCTTGTACTGGCTGAAAATGATCAGGCTAAAGGCGCACAGGGCGATGGATATCAGGCTGAAAAAGGCGAGATACACATGCTTGACGCTCAGGCCCCAGGGCATCCGCATTGACTAACAAACCCGTTTGCACGGCGCGTACGCCGTCGTCTCCACCCGTAAAGCGCCGACATGATCCCCAGATCGCAAGCCGGACCCGATCCGGAACCTTACCGCTCAGCCTGTAATGGAACAATAAGGGGCGGGGAAAAAGGTGTAAGTATGACGTAAACCCTCATAATGCAATCTCAGCCATCAGCGCGCGGTCTCGCGCCGGGCGGCGCGCTTTTTCAGACCATTGACGAAGGCTCCGGCCAATCCGCCGAGCAGATCGCCGGTCTTGTCGATCAACGGGGCGATCAACGGCGCCTGGCCGTCGATCACATGCCCTATGTCCGCCTGGACGCCCGACCAGACGCGTAAGGCGGTAAGCCCGACCAGAAACAGAACGCAGACAGCAATGGCCGCCGTGATCAGGGCCGAAACGCCGACGCCCAGGCCCGCGGCCAGCATCTGAACAAAGCTCAGCCACAACAGGCCGCTGACGACCAGCGCGCAAAATATCGTCCCGAATACGCCCAGAAGAGCCAGCACGGCGAAACCTGTCAAAGCGCTGAGAACATAGGGTCTGGATGTCTTCAGGCGTCTGTTGACCGACAGCAACTCGATCAGTCGTGTGAGCAACAGCATGACGGGCTCCGGCTTGAGTGCGGCTTATCTCCTGAGCGTATTCGGGACGCAGACGCCGCACGACCGTTCGGGGGGCTTCGGCGCGCGGCGTTGTAACAACAACCTAACGGCGGTTGGCGAACAGGGCGCCGAGGATAAAACCTGCGCCGAGGGCGATCAGCGACGAACGCACCGGATTGGTCTTGATCTCGGTTTCAACATCATGGGTGACGCGGCTGGTCGTATCGCGGGCGCCGTCATAAAGGTCGCGGACCTTGGCGCCGGCGTCGTGCGCATAGTCGTTGACGCGATCCATCATATGATGGGCCTTGCCGTCCAGCGCATCGGCGGCGTCATCCGCCGCGGCGCGGGCGCTGTTGCGGATATCGTTCTCAGCCAGCTTCCTGGTGACGTTGGCGGCAGCCTTGGTGGCGGACGAAAGCATTGGGGGTCTCCTGTTGAGACGAAACGGGGCGCAGGGGGATCGCGTTCACGCCGGACGGCCAGAAACCCTTGGGCTAGGGGGGGGGCGGTGAAGGGCGGCGGGCGCATCGGGCGTGAACGCGATGAAGGCACTGTCTCGCAAGGGCTTTAAGGAAGCCATGCGACGCCGCGCCGCAGCGCGTAAATTTGCGGTAAAAACGCCCCGTCAGGCGAAGTTTGCGAGAAAGGTCGCGGTCTCATCTTCGCTCGGCGCGCCGTCGGCGCCGGGACGGGTGACCGAAATCGCCGCCGCCGCCGCCGCGAAACGCATGGCGTCGGGCAGGGAATGGCCGCGCAGGATGCGGCTCAACAGGGCGGCATTGAAAACGTCGCCCGCTCCGACCGCATCGACCGCCTCGACGGTAAAGGCCGGAACCCTGACCAGTTCGCCATCGATCAGCGTGGCGCAACCCTGCCGGCCCAGCGTGACCACGGCGCGCTCGGCGCCCGCCGCAATCAGACGGCCCAGCGCCTCACGCAAGGCCGCATCGCCCTGCCCGGTCACGCCGGTCAGACGCTCCAGCTCCGCCTCATTGGGCGTGACCAGATCGGCCAGCGGCAACAGGTCCATGACGCGCGCATCGACCGGCGCCGGATTGAGCAGGATCAGGACCGCATGGCGGCGCGCCATCTCCAGGGCCGCCTTGACCGTCGCCAGCGGCGTTTCAAGCTGCGCGATCACCGCCGCCGCCTCGCGGATCAGCGCCTCGGCCTGTTCGACATGCTGCGGCGTCAGGCGCGCATTGGCGCCGGGCGCGACCACGATCATATTGGCGCCATCCTGCGCCACGCAGATCGAGGCCGCGCCGGTGGCGCCGTGCAGACGGTGGACATGATGCGCCGAGACGCCGCGCGTCTTCAGATGCGCCAGCGCCTGTTCGGCGAAGGCGTCGGAACCGACGGCGCCCACCAGATGCGTCTCCAGCCCCAGCCGCGCGCAGGCCGTCGCCTGGTTGAGCCCCTTGCCGCCGACGCTGATCCCAAGGTCGCCGCCCATGATCGTTTCGTGCGGGCGCGGCAGTTCCGCGACGCGGATCGCAAAATCGATATTGACGCTGCCGACGACGACCACAAATTTCATAACGCTCTCCTTTACGGCAGACGGCTCAGGCGTTCGGTCAGCAGCGCGTAGAAGCCTTCGGCGTCGGCCTGATTGAGGAACAGTGCGTTGGGCGCGCGCTCGGTCGCCTTCCACCAGTCCACCACCGTCATGCCGAGGGTCAGCTCGCTCTGCGTCTCGATCTCGACATTGGCGCGCCGCCCGGAAAACAGCTCCGGCTGCAACAGATAAGCGATGGTGCAGGGATCGTGCAGCGGCGCGCCGTCCCAGCCGAACTTGGCCAGATCCCAGGCTTCCGAGGCTTTCAGAATCTGCGCCGCCATCGGCCCGCAACGATTGGGCAGGGCGCGCAACCGCGCCATCCGCTCCGGCGTCGAACGTACGCCATGCGTAGCGTCGAGCGGCAGCATGACCAGCGGGACGCCGCTGCTGAACACGATGTCGGCGGCGTCGGGATCGACATAGATGTTGAACTCCGCCGCCGGGGTGATGTTGCCGCCCTCATGCCACGAGCCGCCCATCAGCACGACCTCGCGCACCTTGCGCACCACGTCCGGCGCGCGCGTAAAGGCATGGCCGAGATCGGTCATAGCGCCCAGGGTCACCAGGGTGATCTCGCCATCATCGGCGGCGCGCAAGGTTTCGATCAGGAAATCGACGCCGCCTTGCGCCTGCTCCGGCAGAGACGGCGGCGGCAGATCGACGCCATCGAGGCCGGTGACGCCATGCACCTGTTCGGCGGTGATGAGCTTGCGGCGCGTCGGCGCGTCGGAACCTGCGAATACCGGCACGTCCGTGCGCCCGGACAGCTCGACCACGCGGCGCGCATTGTTGAGCGTGTGATGCAGAGGCGCATTGCCCGCCACAGCGATGACGCCCAGCACATCGAGTTCGTCCGGCGAGGCCAGGGCCAGCAACAGGGCGATGGCGTCGTCCTGACCGGGATCGGTGTCGATAATGATCTTTCTCGGCATTATGCGCGATCGGCTCCTAGGCGGGGGAACGGAGACTAGGCGCATTCCGGTTGCTGTGGAAATGATTTTTTGACCACAGATACTATCCCCGACGGCTGAGATTCCGCTTCACCCGCGCGATAAAGAAGCCGTCCTGACCGCCGGGGCGCTGATGCGGCAGAAGACGCAGCCAGCCTTCCGGGCGCACGCTGGCGGCGGGCGCGCCATGAGCGGCGGCGTCTTCCGGCGTCATTCTGACCAACTCGAAATCCTTATGGCGACGCAGGAAGGCCAGAATCTGGGTCTCGCCCTCTTCGCGCTCCAGCGAGCAGGTGCAATAGACGAGTTCGCCGCCCTCGGCGACGCGGTCCGCCGCCGAATCGAGCAGGCGGTGCTGCACGTCGGCCAGCTTGGCGATATCCGCAGGACGCGTCGCCCACAGGACGTCGGGCTGGCGGCGATAGGTGCCGGTGGCGCTGCACGGCGCGTCGAGCAGAACAATGTCGAACCTTCTGGAATCGTCGAAGCCTTCGGCGTCGGCCATGTGCAGTTCGGCCTGATAGCCGATACGCGCGAGATTCTCTTCGATGCGCTTCAGCCGGTTCTTCGAACGGTCGAGCGCGACGACCTTAGCGCCCGCCGCCAGCAGTTGCAGCGTCTTGCCGCCCGGCGCCGCACACAGGTCGATGGCCGTCTTATCCGTCAGGTCGCCAAGCAGATTGACCGGCGTGGAGGCCGAGGCGTCCTGCACCCACCACACGCCTTCGCCATAGCCCGCCCAGTCGCGCACATCGCCGCGCAAAGAACTGCGCAGGACGTTCGGCGCCAGCGATTCGCCCTGCAAAGCTTCCTGAAGACGCGCCAGGTCCGCAGGCGTTTTGAAACTGAGATCGGTGGCGGGCTCCTCGGTCAGGACCAGCGCCATGCCGCGCGCCTCATCCTCGCCATAGGCGATCTTCCAGCGCTGGAACAACCAGTCGGGAACCAGCTTCGTCGCGTCCGGCTTGGTCAGCGGATCGCGGCCCGCCGCGCGGTCGCGTATCACGCCGCGCAGAATGGCGTTGATCAGACCCTTGTAAGGCCGGGTCGCATTGGTGCGTTCGGCCAGTTTCACCGTCGTCGAAACGGCGGCGAAGTCCGGCACATTCATGTAGCCGATCTGCGCCAGACCGAGCCGCAGCAGGTCGATGACCTCGTCGTTCGGCTCTTTTTTCAGGCGTTTGTCGATCACATGGTCGATCTGGCCGAGACGGCGCAGCAACAGTAGGGCCATGGCGCGCGCGAAGCTGCGTTCGCCCTCGCTCAGCGCCAGAAAGGCCGGGTTGGCGACCGCCTCATCGAAGCCGGAGCGCTTGGCTTGCGCCGCCCGCACCAGATCAAGCGCAGCGATGCGCGCCTTCATGCCGATGTCGGGCGATTCGGATGTGTCGGGCTTGGACATGATGCGGCTCGAAGATGCTGGGAAGGAGGCCGCGCGTCTTAAGCGCTTTTACCGCTTGAGTCCATGCGTCGGCGGCCTTAAAATCCGCCCATGACCGATGCCGCCGCTCCAGATGACCTGTCCGCGCTCGAACCGAAAAAGATTCTGACTCCGGAGGCGCAGCGCGCTCTGGCCGAGGCCGCAGAGCGTCACGCGAAGGCTGAGGCGCAGCGCGCCCGCGAAGAAGGCGGTCCCGACGGGCCGGAGCCGACGCGCTACGGCGACTGGGAGCGCAAGGGGATCGCGGTCGATTTTTGATCTTAGACGTTATGGATCGCCGCCAGAATGTTCTGGGCGGCTTCGCGCGGGTCCGGAGCGCGGGTGATCGGACGACCGACCACGACGTGCGAGGCGCCGTTGAGCAGGGCTTCCTGCGGCGTCGCCACGCGCTGCTGATCGTCGAGCGCCGCGCCGACCGGGCGCACGCCGGGCGTCACGATCAGGAAGTCTTCCGGCACACGGGCGCGGATCATTTCAGCCTCCTGCGGGCTGGCGACCACGCCGTCGAGACCGCAGGCCACCGCCTGATCGACGCGGCGCAGGATCAGATCGCGCAAGTCCAGCCCGTAACCCATCTCATCCAGATCGCCCTGGGTCAGACTGGTCAGCACCGTCACGCCGATGATCTTGCAATCGGGATTGTCGCGCCCCGCGACGGCGGCCTTCATCACCTGCGGCTCGGCATGGACGGTCAGCAGGTGGCAGGCGCCCGACGAGGCCGCGCGCGCCGCGCCCTGAACTTGAGCGCCGATATCGTGCAGCTTCCAGTCCTGAAAGATCATCCGGCCCTGCGCCGCTAACTCTTCGCATAGCGCAAGTCCACCGCCCTTTGCGTCATTTTGCGCCAGCAGGGTCAGGCCGATCTTGTAGAAGCTGACCGTGTCGCCCAGCGTCGCGATCAGGGCGCGCGCCGCCTCAAGGTTCGGTTCGTCGAGCGCCACAATCAGGCGCGGATCGGCTTTGAAGGTCATGGGACTTCCCGGTTTCAACTGTAACGGAGGCTGTGGTATCAAGGGTGAGTCGTCACCTCTCAGCCAGCAGAAGCGTCTCATGACCCTCGTTGCGTTCTACGTCAACTTTTTCATCACGCTTTTCGCCCTGATCGATCCGATCGGCAATGTGCCCATCTATGCGGCGGCGACCCAGAGCCAGAGCCCGTCGTCGCGGCGCTGGCTGTCGATCTATATTTCGATCTTCACCGCCATCATCCTGACGGTGTTCTTTTTTGCAGGCCTGAACATCCTGAAATTTTTCGGCATTTCCATGGACGCCTTCCGTATTGCGGGCGGATTGCTGCTGTTCCTGATGGGGCTGGAAATGGCGCGGGGCGATTTTCTGGAGACGTTCAGCCACGCCGAGGAGGTCAAGGAAGGCGGCGACGCGATCGGCGTCAAGCCGCTCGGCCATCGCGAAAGCGCCAAGAAAAGTTTTGAAAAACTGGTCGTGCCGTTCGCCTTTCCGCTCATGGTCGGCCCCGGAACCATCTCGACCGTGGTGATTCAGGCCGGTTTCGCCAAGGATTTCGGCCTGATCGGCTACGCGGTCGGCGTGGCGGCCATCCTGACCACAGCGGCGGCGATTCTGGTCACGCTTTTGTTCTCCAACTCGATCTCACGTCTGTTCGGGCGCGTCGGCATGGTGGTGGTGGTGCGCGTGCTGGGCCTGATCCTGTGCGCCCTGTCGGTGCAGATCATCATCTCGGCGGTCAGCGAAATCACCCACAACATCATCCTGCCGTCGGCGGCGCACCCTTACGCCGATCATCACAAATAATCAGCGCGCCGTACTCGCGCGCGCGCGGGCCAGATTACGCTTGGGCGCGACGGGCGCCTGATCCAGCACGGCCAGCAACGCCTTTTTCAACGCCTGCTTCTGCCCGCCCGATAACTGCGCCTTGCGAAAGTGATCGATGACATAAAAAGCGTCGACCGCGCGTTCGCCATAGCAATCGATGTGCGCCGAGGCAATGTCGAGATGCGCCTTGGCGATGGCCTCGACAATGTCGGCCAGCAGGCCCGGACGGTCGCGGCCCGACACCTCGACAATAGTGGCGGCGGCGTTGGCGGCGTCATCGAAGGTCACGGTCGGGGCGATGGCGAAGGCGGCGGCGCGGTTGGCCAGACTCGACGTCCAGCGCACGGCGGGCGGCAACTGGCCCTTGGCGGCGGCCTCAAGCTGCGCTTCGGCGGCCTTCATGCGCGCCGCGTCGTCATGGCCGAAGGGCAGGTCTTGCGCGTCCTGCACGTAAAAGACGTCGAGCGCGTGACCGGTCTTCGACGTATAGACCTGCGCGCCGACGACATTGCCGCCCAAATTAGCGAAAGCGCGCGACAGGTCGGCGAACAGGCCGGGCCGGTCATCGGCGGATATCAGGAAGGCGGTGGCGTTGCGCTGCGCGTCGATATGGGCCTTGACCGCCGGTTCGGACTCAAAGCTCGACCAGACCAGGGCGGCGTGCTGGCGAATCTCGTCCGGCGTGAAGGCGAACAGATAGGTGTCGTCCATGGTCGCCAGCCATATCGCCATATCGGTCTTGTCGTCCGATAAAATGGCGCGTCGCTCTTCGGCGCGTTCGCTGAGTTCTTCGCGGATGCCGATCAGGGCGTCGGAATTGCGTCCGCCGCGGAACGCGCTTTCAGTGGCGGCGAACAGGTCGCGCATCAACTGGCCCTTCCAGCCGTTCCACACGCCCGGACCGACGGCGCGGATGTCGGCCACGGTCAGGATCAGCAACTGACGCAGGCGTTCCGGCGTTTCGACGATGCGCGCGAAGGCCGCGATAGTTTCCGGATCGGATACGTCGCGCTTTTGCGCATAGTCGGACAGGACAAGGTGATGCCGGACCAGCCAGGCGACCTGCTCGATCTTCCAGTCTTCCAGACCCAGTCGCTCGCACGCCTTGCGCGCCGCGATTTCGCCGCCGATCTCCTGCCCGTCCTCGCCGCCCTTGCCGGTGTCGTGCAGCAGCATGGCCAGATAGAGGGTCTCCTTGTCGGCCAGGTGCGGCATGATCGAGGTGGCCAGTGGATGATCGTCGCGATAGCGTCCGGTATCTATGCCATGAATGATGTCGATGGCGCGCAGCGTATGCTCATCGACCGTATAGGCGTGGTACATGTTAAACTGGGTCTGGGCGACGATCCGACCGAATTCGGGGATATATCGCCCAAGCAAACCCGTCTCGGCCATCAGGCTTAAGGTCCGGTACGGAGTCTTACCGCGCACCAGAAGGTCGAGAAACAGGCGCGACGCCTCGGCGTTGCGGCGTAGGGACGGCGTGATCAGGTCGAGATGGCGCGCGATGGCGGTGAAGGCGTCCGGGTGCAGGTCCAGCTCCAGCCGGTCGGCCATCTTGAACAGCAGGAACATGGCGACCGGCGATTTGACGAAGATGTCCGGCGACTGGACGCTCAAGCGCCCGCCGACCACGACAAAGCCCGGATGGTCGGCGCGCGTCAGATTCATCAGCCCCGACTGGATCAGGCTGGACAGACGGGCCAGCGGCTTGGCGCGCTGCTCCTCCAGCTTGGCGCAGAAGGCGCGCGTTAAGGCGCCGACCTCCTTGGCGGTGATGAAGTAGCGGCGCATGAAGCGTTCGACATTCGGCTCGCCATTGCGGTCCATAAAGCCCATGCGACGGGCGATTTCCGGTTGCAGATCGAAGCTCAGGCGCTCCTCGGCGCGACCGGAGACGATATGGACCAGGATGCGCACCTTCCACAGGAAGTCGAAGGCGCGCTTGAAGACGCCGCGCTCCTTATCGGTCAGGATGGCGTCGAGCGCGCCCCAGCCGCCCCTGGACTTCGCCCCCTCGCCCGACAGGTATCTGGCGATCCAGAACAGGGTATGCAGGTCGCGCAAGCCCCCCTTGCCCTCCTTGAGGTTCGGTTCGACGACGAAACGCGTGGCGCCGGCCTTGAGGTGGCGCGCGTCGCGCTCCTCCAGCTTGGCGGAGACGAAGTCGAAGGCGGCGGTTTTCAGCCCGTCTCTGGCGATCTTGTCATCCAGCTCCTGCGCCAGCGCCTTGTCGCCCGCGATGCGGCGATGCTCCAAAAGCGCGGTCATGATGGTGTGATCGCCCTTGGCGTATTTGATCGCCTCATCGACCGTGCGCGAGGCATGGCCGACCTTCAGGCCCAGATCCCACAGGGTGTAGAGGATGAACTCGATCACCGATTCGGAGTGCGAGGTCTCCTTCCAGGCGCGCAAAAACAGAAGGTCGAGATCGGAAAACGGCGCCAGCTCGCCGCGTCCGTAGCCGCCGACCGCCAGCAGGGCCAGACGTTCGCCCTCCGTCGGATTGCGCGCGCGATAGACGTGGGTCAGCGTGAAATCCCACAGGGCCGAGACGATCTCGTCGGCGCATTTGGCCAGGGCCCGCGCCGTGCTGGTGCCGCCCTTCTGCTCGTCGACGCGGTCGAACAGGGCGGCGCGCGCCAGATCCCACGACTCTTTCAGGATCGCCACGGCGCGGCGGCGCAGATCGAGCGTGTCACCGTTCGAATCTTCATAGGCCGCCGTCAGGGCCTGACGCAGTTGCGCGCCGTCGATCCGGTAGGCTGGGGCGTTGGAATGGGTCTGATTGAGCATGGGGAGGAGATCGCTCATGAAGGACGCTAGAAACCTAACCCCCGTCCTTAACCAATTTGTGTAAATTATAGATGAGTTCAAGAGCCTCTTTCGGACTTAAATCGTCCGGATCAAGGCTTTTGAGCAGGGTTTCCGCCTTTGAAACGTCGCGCGTGACCGCGACAGGCGCAGCGACCTGCGAGAACAGGGGCAGATCGTCGAGCCGCAGCTCGGTGTGGTTATCCGCCTCCAGCCGGTGCAGAATGTCGCGCGCGCGCTCGACTACATGGCCCGGCATCCCGGCCAGCCGCGCCACCTGCACGCCATAGGAGCGGTCCGCAGCGCCCTTTTTCGCCTCGTGCAGGAAGATCAGCTCGCCATTATGTTCGCGCGCGGTCAGGCTGATATTGCTGACATGCGCGAGGCGCTGCTCAAGGTCGGACAGTTCGTGATAATGGGTGGCGAACAGGGTGCGGGCGCCTATGACCTCGTGCAGATGCTCGGTGCAGGCCCAGGCGATGGCCAGACCGTCATAGGTGGCCGTGCCGCGTCCGATCTCGTCCAGCACCACGAAGGAGCGCGGCGTGGCCTGCGACAGGATGGCGGCGGTCTCAACCATCTCCATCATGAAGGTCGAACGGCCCTGCGCCAGATCGTCGCCCGCGCCGACGCGCGAGAACAGGCGATCCACAACGCCCAGCCGCATCGCTTTGGCCGGAACGAACAAGCCCGCCTGCGCCATGATGATCAGCAGCGCGTTCTGACGCAGATAGGTCGATTTACCGGCCATGTTCGGACCGGTGACCAGGCTGAGGCGCGGCGCCGACGCGCCAGAAGCATCCAGTTCGACATCGTTGGGCGTGAACGGCTTGCCCTGCGCCTTCAGCGCCGCCGCCACGACCGGATGGCGTCCTCTCGAAATCTCCAGAACTGTGGAATCGTCAATAACGGGCCGCGTGGCGTCATGGTCTTCAGCCCAGTGGGCGTTGCCGCAGGCGACGTCGAGCGCGCAGATGGCGTCGTGCGCGGCCTGAATCCCGGCGGCGTTGGCGCGCACCTCATCACGTAAGGTCTCGAAAATCTCCTGTTCCAGCGCCAGACCCTGCGCCGCCGCGCGCTGAATGCGTCCGTCCAGCTCGACCAGTTCGGTGGTGACGAAACGCACCTGATTGGCCAGACTCTGACGGTGGATGAACTGCTTTTGCGCATCCTGCGCCTGTAGCTGCTCGGCCAGTTTGCTGGACAGCTCGATGAAATAGCCGAGCACATTGTTGAACTTGATGCGGATGGCGACGCCCGTCTCGGCGGCCAGTCTCTGCTCCAGCGCCAGAATGACCTGCCGACTGTCGTCGCGAAGCGCGCGCGCTTCGTCGAGATCGGCGCTGAAGCCTTCGCGGACATAACCGCCATCGCGTAAGGACAGCGAGGGTTCATCGACCACGGCGCGCGTCAACCGGTCGCGCAGGGCGCTGAGCGGCGGCGACGGGATCAGGGCCGACATGATGGTCTCGATCTCGGACGGGCACGACGCGATCAGGTCGGGATGCGACTGATGGCAGGCGTCGTTCAGGAGGGCGGCGAGATGTTCGCCAATGCTCAAAGCCTCGCGGATCACCACCAGATCACGCGGCCCGCCCCGGTTCAGCGACAGACGCGACAGGGCGCGCGCCTGATCGGAAAGAGCGCGCATCTGCTGGCGCAGGGCCGCTCGCAGATCGCGGCGCTCGATCAGCCAGGCGACCGTATCCAGACGGGCGTTGATCAGGTCTGGCTGACATAAGGGCCGCGACAGCCGCGACAGGAGGAGCCGTCCGCCCGCTGAGGTGACGGTGCAGTCCAGGGCTGCGATCAGACTGCCTTCGCGGCGACCCTGCTGCGTTCTGTCGATCTCCAGCGAGTTGCGCGTGGCGGCGTCGATGCTGAGATGGTTGTTGGAAATGACCCGCGCGGGCGGCTTCAGCGCCGGAATTTTCCCGGCCTGGGTAACGTCGATATAGGCGGCCAGCATGCCAAGCGCCGAAATTTCGGCTGGCGAAAAGGCGCCGAAGCCATCGAGCGTCTGCACGCCGTAAAGCTTGAGCAGCCGCGCCTCCCCCGCCGCCGGATCGGACAGGGACGGCGCCTGTGGCTGAATCACGCCGCCATAGAGCCGGATTTGCGCATAAAGGTCTTCGTCCTGCAACACCCGGTCGGCGATCAGACTTTCCGAGGGGCGCAAAGCCGCCAGTTGCGCCGGCAGTTGTTCCGGCGCGATCTCGGCGACCTCGACCTCGCCGGTGGACAGCTCCACCATGCCCAGCGCCACGGTTCCGGCGCGCGAGGCGATGGCGATCAGGCGGTTCGAACCGCGCTCCTCCAGCAGAGTCTCCTCGGTCAGGGTGCCGGGCGTCACGACGCGCACAATGCCGCGCCTGACCACCGATTTGGAGCCGCGCTTCTTCGCTTCCGCCGGGTCTTCGAGCTGCTCGCACACCGCCACGCGAAAGCCCTGCCGGATCAGCTTGGCGATATAGGCGTCGGCGGCGTGGAACGGCACGCCAGCCAGCGGAATATCCTCGCCCTTGAACTGGCCGCGCTTGGTCAGGGCCAGCGACAGGGCCTGCGCCGCAGTCACCGCATCCTCGAAGAACAGCTCGTAGAAATCGCCCATACGAAAGAACAAAAGCGCGTCGGGGTGTTGCGCCTTGGTCTGCAGGTACTGCGCCATGACGGGCGTGGCGCCTTCGAGATCGAGGACGGGTTCAGCGAGGTTTTGCGTAGCGTTCATGC
>DATMTF010000114.1:0-10242 GCA_035565015.1 Asticcacaulis sp.
GAAACATTGACGGCGACCTTGACGGCTTCCGGCCAGACAACTGCGTCATGGCACACGCGGCGCAGAACCCATTCTCCAATACCGACAATGAGGCCGGTTGCTTCAGCCAGAGGAATGAAATTGTCGGGTAGGATCAGGCCACGTTCGGGATGGCGCCATCGAACCAAGGCTTCAAATCCCAGAAGCGCCTTGGAGCAAATGTCTATTTCGGGCTGATAATGAACCTCGAACTGCCCCAATTCGGCAGCCTGGCGCAATTCCATTTCCAGGGCGCGGCGCTCCTGCATTTTGGCGTCCATTTCGCTTTCATAAAAGCGATAGATACCTCTGCCGTCGGTCTTGGCCCGGTACAGCGCCAGATCGGCATGACTGATCAGAAGATCGGACGTATCCGCATCGCCTGGCGACAGAGCCATGCCGATACTGACGCCAATTTCGATATGATGTCCGTTCAGTTCATAAGGCTGGGCGACTGTGTCGATAATCCGCTCCGCTACGGCGCCGGCCTCGATGTGAGCGGGCATATCGGCCATCAGGACCACGAATTCGTCTCCGCCAAATCGCGCCAGCGTATCGCCTTGGCGAAGGCATCTCTGAATACGCTCGGTGACGGCTTTTAAAAGTAAATCTCCAACCGGATGCCCAAGAGTGTCGTTGACCTCCTTGAAGTGGTCGAGATCGATACAGGCGATCGCCAGCGGACGCTTCGCGCGAGAAAAGGTCATTTCGTGTTCAAGCTTTTCGCGCAGGAGCGTACGGTTGCACAACCCTGTTAAAGGGTCATGCCGCGCCATGAAGGCAATTTGCTCGGCGGCGCGTACAGATCGGGTTATGTCCTCATGGGTGGCGACATAGCCGCCGCCCGGCAAGGGATTGTGGCTGATGCGAATGGTCCGATCGTCGCCCAGCTTGATTTCCGTGGTGGCGGCGCCCGCGCGCAGCGAAGCTTCGACCACGACATCGAAATAGCTTGACAGTTCCGCCGGCCCGTTGCCCGCTGAATTCCTGAATGCAAGAATAGATGACAAGGGGGTTCCCGGCACGGTCAGAGAGTCCGGGAGATCGTAAAGACGCGAATAGGCGGAATTGCACAAAATCAGCTTCTTGGTCCCGTCAAACATGCACAAGCCGTGCGGCATGTTTTCCAGCGCTGCGTTGAGACGTTGGTTTTGCAAGAACACACTGGCTTGAACATCAGCGCGAGCGCCGGTATCGTCAACCAGGATCAGCCAGGAATCATCCGATAAGGGGTGATAGCTTGACATCGCCACCCTCCCGTCGGTCAGGGACAGCGCGGTTTCAAATTTGCGACGATGCGCCAAGGACTCCAGGACGGTCATTTCAGCCATGGTTCCCGTTACATCAAGCGACATGACGCGTCCGGAAGCGGATAGAAGGGCTTTGAAAATGTCCTCGCCGGTGGCCGTTTTACGCACGTCCAGCATTGCCGATAGACGGGTATTGCAGCAGAGCAAGCTGAGACTTGAATCAAGTAGGGCGGCGCCTTCCCGAAGCTGATCGAGTATAAGTTTGGCTTGAACAGTCACGCATCACCCAGTTACAACGCAGCCACTCTCACAATTTATACGCGAAACAGGCTAATAGCGGGTAAATGCGCACATAACGGCGTTACTCTTGGAGCGCTTTTCGCTCCGATGGAATCAGACCGGCGCTCTAAATCTTTGTTGTGTCGCTATTCCTTATCCAAAAAATGGAGCCACTTTTGGGGAAACGCTGTAGCGTGACTCAGGCCCCGGCGGCAGCGACGCGGCTTCAGCTTCGGGCGCGGCGGAAGCGCCAGATGAGTCCGGGCAGGACGATCAGACTTAACAGGGTCGAGGTGATCAGGCCGCCCAGGATGACGATCGCCATCGGGCCCTGAATCTCGCGGCCCGCCTGCCCCGTCTCCAGCGCCAGCGGCGACAGGCCCAAGGCCGTCACCAGCGCGGTCATCAGGATGGGCGTCACCCGCTCGCGCGTCGCCTTGATCACGGTCGCTTCGGACCAGTCATGGCCTTCGGCCACAAGCTGATCGGTATGCGCCAGCAAAAGGATGGCGTTGCGCGCCGCCACGCCCAGCAGGGTCACGAACCCGACAAGCGCGCCAAGCGACAGGCTGCCGCCGCTTAAGGCCACCGCCGCCACCCCGCCGACCAGGGCGAAGGGTGCGGAGGCGACGATCAGCCATACGGCCCGCGCTTCGCGGAAGGCCAGCACCAAGAGGGCGACAATGCCGACCAGGGCCAGCGCCGTGTTGAACAGAAGCTCGTTGCGCGCCTTAACCGCATCGTCGGCCACGCTGACAAAGTCGAGATAGACGCCGGGCGGCAGCTTGACCTTCGCGGCGATGGCGGCTTTCGCGGCGGCGGTGACGCGCGCCACATCGGCGGGTTTCGGGTTGGCGGTGACGGTCTGAACCACCTGCCCGCCGATATGTGAAATCTGCGTGCGGCTGTCGCTGAGCGTCACCTTGGCGACGTCCGACAGACGCGCCAGATCGCCATTGGCCCCGCGCACCAGCAGGTCGCCGACCGCTTCAGGGCTTTGGCGCAAGGCTTGCGGCAGGGTGACGGCGACGTCGATGGCGCGGTCGGTCCTGTAAACCTGCGTGGCGTTGACGCCTTCATAGGCGGCCTGCACGGCGTTCAGCACATCGGCGGGCGCGATGCCGCGCGCCGAGGCCGCCGCGCGGTCGATCGCGACATGCAGGCTCGGCGCCTTGGGCGGGGTGGTCAGCTTTATGTCCTGAGCGCCTGCGATATGACCGAGCGTCGCCGCCACCTGTCCGGCCACCGCTTCCAGCGTGTCGGAATCCGCGCCATAGATGTTGATCGCCAGATTGGCGGTTTCCCCGGTCAGGGATTCGCCGATCCGGTCGCCAAGGAAGGTGACCACCTCGGTCTGCAGGCCGGGATAATGGTCGAGCACCGCATGTATCTGCGCCTCGATGGCGTCCTGACGTGCGCCGCTCACATGCGGCTTCAGCTCAAGGTGCATTTCGCTGCGTTCGGTCCCCCAGGTGTCCTCGCCGCCCTCGGAGCGGCCGATCTGCTGCTCGACCGTGGCGACGCCCGGAATCGCCAGCAACTCCTTTGAGATCGACTCGCCATAGCGCCGCATCACGCCGAGCGAGGTTCCGGGTTGTGCCGAAACCTGTAACACGAAATGCCCCTCCTTGAAGGACGGCATCAGTTCGCCGCCGAAGAAGAACAGGGCGACGACCGCCGCCACAGTCACAATGCCGGTGGCGATAATCATGCCCTGAGGCTTCGCAAAGGTGCGCAGCAGGAGTTTTTCGTGACGATCCTTCAGCCGCTCGATCAGACGCGGTTCGGGCGGCAGATGGCTGCGTTCCAGAAACAGGCGGCTGAGGGCGGGCGTCACCGTCATGGCGACGACCAGCGAAATCAGGGTGGCGAGGATGAAGGCGATGGCCAGAGGCGCAAAAAACGCGCCCTGCAGACCGTGCATCGTCACCACCGGCACGAGCACCAACGCAACCACAAGCGTGGCGTAGATCACCGGCGAGCGCACCTCCAGCGAGGCGGCGAGAATGCTCTCTATGACCGGCAGGCGCTCGCCTTCAGGCAGTTCGCGATTTTGACGCAGGCGCCGCACGATATTTTCGACGTCGATCACCGCGTCGTCGACCACCACGCCCAGCGCCACGGCGAGGCCGCCCAGCGTCATGGTGTTGATCGACACGCCCGCGCGGTCCAGCACCATGATCGCGGCCATCAGCGACAGGGGAATGCTGACGAAGGAGATCAATACGGTCTTTAAGTTGCGCATGAAGGCGAACAGGATGACCGCGATCAGCACGGCCCCGATCAGCAGGTCTTCGGTAATGCCCGCCAGCGCCGTTTCGATGAAGTTGGCCGGGCGATGCAGCCCCGCGATCATCTGAATGCCCTGCGAAGTCATGGCGGGTTTCATTTCGGCCAGCGCCTTCTCGACCTCGCGCGTCACCTTCAGCGTATTGGCGCCGTACTGACTGGAGAGAGAAATTAGCACGCCCGGCTTGCCCATGATCACCGCGTCGCCGAAATCGGGCGCGGGCGCATCCACGACCTGCGCGACGTCGCCGATATGCAGGCCCTGCGCGCCATTGGCGGTGATCGGCGCGGCGGCGATATCGGCGGCGGTGGCGGCCTGAGTCTTCGGCTCGACCAGAATGCGCTGCTCGGAGGTGTCGATAAAACCGCCGCCGGAGATGGCGGTGGCGTTCTGCACGGCCGTCACCACATCGTTGAGGCTCAAACCGTGCGCGGCCAAAGCTTGCGGATCGACCTGCGCCTCGATGCGCCGCACCTGCCCGCCATAGACGGTGGCGCGCGCCACGCCCGGCACGGCCATCAGGCGCGGACGCAGCTTCCATTGCACGAAATCGCGCAGGGTCTGCGGATCGACCTTGTCGCTCAGAAAGCCGACCTTGAGCAGATCCATGGTCGACGAGGTCAGAGGCGACAGGGTCGGCGTCCCCACCCCGGCGGGCAGGCTGGCCGGAACCTCGCTCAGCGCCTCGGCGACGATCTGACGGGCGCGATAGGGTTCAGCCCCGTCATTGAAAATCACCTGCACGATGCTGAGACCCTGAATCGAGTCCGAACGCACCTGTTTGACGCCTTGCGCGCCATTGACCGCCTGTTCGACCGGGCGGGTGACAAGCTGCTCGACCTGCGACGCGGACAGGCCCGGCGCCTCGGTCTGAATCTCGGCCTGAGCCGGTACGAAGTCCGGGAAAACATCGTAATTGGCGCGCGCCAGCGTCAGGCCGCCCGCTGTCATGAGCAGGATGGCGGCCAGGGCGATCAGGCGCGGATGGTTCAGGCAGGCGCGAACGAGGCGGGACAGCATCAGTCGTCACCATCCACGGGCGCGGCTGTAGCGGTGTAAAGCGCCGAGGCGCCCTGCACCACGACGCGGTCTCCGGCGCGAAAGCCGTCCTGCACGATCAGTCCGTCCGGCGCGGCGCGCACAAAATGCACGATGCGGCGCTCAAAGCGCGTCGGCGCGGTGCGGACATAGGCGAAGACCTGTCCGTCCTGACGCAACAGGGCGTTGTTCGGGATCAGCAGACCGCTGGTCCCGCCGCCATAGACCTGCGCGGTCAGGGTCAGGCCGGGCGTCAGCCAGCGCGCGGCCTCCCCGCGCGCCAGCACGATCAGACCCGGCGACTGCAATTTCGCGTCCGCCGCGCGCGCCGGTCCCAGCGCCTGAGCATCGACATCGCCATTGCCCGTGTGCAGACGGACGCTGCCGGCGCCCATCTGGCCGCGTCCCGACGGCGTATCGACGCGCACCAGCGCCGTCTGACCGCTGGCCAGTTCGCTGGCGAAGGCGGTGGAGGCCAGCCTGGCGACGGCGGGGCCGGTCTGCAGCATGATCTGCTGCTGCAACAAGATCACCCGCGCCTGATCGGCGGCGGCCTGAGCCTGCGCCGTCTCGGCGGCTTTGGCGGAAACGCTGGCGTCGCCGCTTAAAGCCTTCAGACGTGTAGCCTCTGCGGACGACGCGGCGGCGGCGGCGCGCGCGGCGGACAGATCGCTGATCAGACCCAGCAGGGGCGCCGGGTCGATGACCGTGGCGAAGCCGCTGACGCCGTTCTGCGCATGCGCCGGCGCGATCGGGGCCGTGACGATCTGCAAGCGCGTCTGCGCAGCGGCGTCGAGGCTTTGGACAGTCTGCGCGAAAACCGTCACAGGGGCGGTCAGCAGGAGGAACGGAAGAATCAGGGCTTTCATTGCGTCGTATCCGTAAGCGCGGCGCTGAGGTCGCGCGCCTCTGCGGGGTCAAAGGGAATATGGCGGGCGTCTTCGAGCGCGAGCCGCGCCTGATCGGCCGCGCCTTGCGCCTGCACCAGGGCCAGATGCGTCTCCTGCGCGGCGATCTGGGCCTGCATCAGGCTGATGTGATCGCTTTCGCCCTGACGCTGGGCGGCAGCGGCGCGCGCCGCCATCTGAGCGGCCAGAGGCGCGTCATGCGTCTCGATCTGCTGCGACAGGGCCGCGGCGCTGCGCCATTGCGCGCGGGCCTGCGCGACGGCGGCCAGATCGCTCTTGACCGTGGCCTCCAGCGCCTTGCCCGCCGCCAGCCGCGCCGCCTGCGCCGCGTCGATATGGGCGCGATTGCCGTCCAGAGGCGGTAAGGCCAGCGTCAGATTGAGCGGCAGCTTGACCGCGCCGCGTTCCCAGGTGTAGCCGGGCGAAACCGTCACGCCGGGATACTGCTCCGCCACCGCCAGCCGTAGCTGGCTTTCGCTGAGATCGTAGTCGGCGACGGCGTTGAGAATATCGGGCCGGGCGTAGAGCATGGCGTCGTCGCCGTCGCCCGCCTGCGGCGATGCGGCGGCGGGCAGGTCGGCGACGCTGGAGGCATCGGTATCGAGCGCGCGGGCCAGTTCGACCAGCGCCGCCTGTTCGTCGCCTTGCGCCTGGGTCAGGGTCTGTTGCGCCTGCAAGCTGGCCAGCCGCGCCGTATCGACCCCGTCGCGCGCCTCTTCGCCCGCCGCGACCCGCTGCTGCAACGCCGCCTCCAGCGCCAGACGCTGATCCAGCAGGTTGCGAGCGGCGACGGCGACGGCGCGGGCGGCGGTCAGCCGAACCTGCGCCGAACGTAGGCTTTGCCGCGCACGCCACACCGCCTCGGCCAGATCGGCGCGCGCCTTCATGACATCGACATCGGCGGCGGTCACGCGCGCCCCGCGCCGCGCGCCATAGTCGAGCGGCAGATCCGCCGCAGCGCCCCACAGCCACGGGCGCTGCGGATCAGCGTCTTTGGAATATTCGCTCATCAAGGTCAGGGTGATCGCCGGATAGGCTTTGGACGCCTTGCGCGCCGCCAGCGCCGAGGCCAGCCGCGCGCGGGCGGCGGCGACGTCCGGGCTGCGTTGCAGGGCCAGAGCCAGCAGATCCGTCGCCGCCGCTCCGGCGGGAAGCGGCGTCACGGCGGCCAGTTGCGGCGGCGCAAGCGGTTGCGGCGCATAGCTTGCGCAGGCGCTTAAAACGAGGCCGGAACTGGCGAGAAGGAGACAGGCGCGCAACATGGGGGCGTCCATAGCAGACAAGAATGAGCCTTAAATGAAGCCGTCGACAAAAAAGATGACGCGGACGCCGAGGCCTGCGCCGTCGGACGGCGTAAACAGCGCGATCCGGCACCCGGCCTGAGCGGCGGCGATCCGCACAATCGCCAGCCCCAGCCCGCTGCCGGGCGCCTGCGTCCCCTTGAGACGGTAAAAGCGCGCAAACACTTTTTCCCGCTCGTCTTCAGGAATGCCGGGGCCGCGATCGCGTATCTCGATCCGGTCGGAGGCGATGGCGATGTCAATATCGCTGCCTTCCGGCGCATATTTGATCGCATTTTCGATCAGGTTGCGCAGAACCACGCCCAGAAGCAGCGGATTAACCGGCGCGGGCGCGCCGGATTCGCCGGTAATATTGAAACCGATCGAGCGCCTTTCGGCTTCCGGATAAAGGTCGCGCACCGCCGAGGCGACCGCGTCGCGCAAAACCGCCTCGCCCGCCGGCAAGGCGCGCTGACGTAAGCGCGCCAGAGTCAGAAGCTGGTCCATCAGACGCGCAGCGCGGTCCACGCCTTTTTGCAACTCGGCCAGCGCCGTCTTGCGCTCGCCTGCATTGCGCGCGCCGCTCAAGACCTCGGTCTGCGCCCGCACCGCCGCCAGCGGCGTACGCAGCTCATGCGCGGCGTTGTCCGTGAACAGACGTTCCTGATCGAGCGAGGTTTCAAGCCGCTGCAAAAGCGTGTTGATCGACCCGGACAGCGCCTGCAACTCGGCGGGCGCCGCGCGCGCGTCCAGCGGTTCGAGATGCTCCGCCGAGCGCTCGCCCACAGAATCGGCGAAGCCGCGCAAGTCCTTCAGACCCCAGACGATGCCGCGCCACACCACCAGCGCCATCAGCGGCAAGGCCAGGGTCAGCGGCAAAATCAGGCCCCAGAAGATGCGGTTGATCAGTTCCTCGCGCGCTCTGATATTTTCTCCCGCCTCAATGATTTCATGCGTTTCCGGCACAGTCAGAGTAAAGAACCGCCACGTCTCGCCCGCTTCTTTCACATCGTGATAGCCTGGCGGCAGGGGACCGGTGGCGGCGACGCCGTTTTCCGAAGCCAGAACAAGCTGACCGTCGCGCCAGACGCGAAAGCGCCGCCAGCGCGTATATTCCACCAGACCGTCGCGCGAGCGCTTGTCGAGGTTCGGCGCACTGACGCCAATGCCCCTGTGCGGCGGATTGTGCATGTCGCCGCTGTAATAGCGCAAAAAGCTGGCCGCGGTGACGAGTTGGGCGTCGTACACCTCATCGATCTCGAAACGCGCGCTTTGATAGCCCAGCAGCGCAATGACGATCAGCAGCAGCAGCAGGGGCGCGCCGACGCCGATCAGCAGACGACGGGTCAGGGACGGCTGGCGCAAACGCCTGAAAAAACCTGGCATAATCAATCCGGAATTACGTAGCCGACGCCGCGCACATTGCTGATCAGCGTCTTGCCCAGCTTTTTGCGGATCGTATAGATCGCCGCCTCGATCGTATTGCTCTCGACATCGCCGTCCCAGCTATAGATCTGCTCCTCGATCTCGCTGCGGCTCATAATGCGTCCGATGCGCGCCATCAGCAGGGCCAGAATCTGGTATTCGCGCGCGGTCAGCTTCACCCATTTGCCCGCCTTGCGCACCGTGCGCGAACTGGTGTCCAGCTCGACATCGCCGTGCTGGATGACCGATTGGGTCAGACCCTGTGTGCGGCGGACGACGGCGCGGATGCGGGCCAGCAGTTCGATCAGCTTGAACGGTTTGACCAGATAGTCGTCGGCGCCGAGGTCGAGCCCCTCCACGCGCTGCTCCAGAGCGTCGCGCGCCGTCATGATGACGATGGGCAGGGCGCCCGGCAGGTTCGGGCTCTGCCGCACGCTTTTAAGCACGTCGAGGCCGGACATGCGCGGCAGGTTGAGGTCCAGGGCCATGACGGTGAATGGACTGGCGCGCAACGCCTCCAGCGCGGTTTCTCCGTCCAGAACCCATTCCGGCGTATAGCCCGCCTGCTCCAGTCCGGTCTTCAGCGCCCGTCCGAGCAGTTCATCGTCTTCCACCAGCAGCACGCGCATTGCGTCACCTCAGTCTTGCGTCTGCGCCCGCCTCTATCACGCCTTGCTGAAGCGAAACTGAAAGGGATGATGACGCAAAGGACACAGCCATCGTCCGCCTTTACCACGCCGCCGCGATGTCGCCAAACCGTCATCAAAGCGAAGCGCAATCGTCACGCTGCGTCGTCATGAGCGCCGTCATTCCCGATCCTGTCATGCGGGATTCATAAACCACCAAGGGGCTGACGACATGACCACCTTCTCACGCGCCGCGCGCCGCCATGGCCTGCTGGCCTCCACCATGCTGCTGACTCTGGCCGCCAGCGCGCTGACCTCCGCCGCCTTTGCTCAGGACGCCCAGACCGATCAGCCGGACGTTTCGGACAGCGCCATCAAGACGGTCATCGTCAAGGCCGAACGCTCCAAGGCCGCCGCCACCGCGCCGACCAAGGCCAGCGTCGACGCCACCCAGCCGCAGTCGATCATCTCGCGCCCCTATATCGACCTGGTCGTGCCGGAAACCGGCGACTTCACCAATGTCGCCCAGATCGCGCCCAGCGTGTCGGGTACGCAAGGAAATGGCGCGGGTTACGGCGACGCCAAGCTGGTGCTGCGCGGCTTCCAGGACGGCGAATACAATATCACCTATGACGGCATCGCCTATGGCGACACCAATGATCCGTCGCACCATTCCAACACCTTCTTCCCGGCTTCGACCATCGGCGCTCTGGTGGTGGACCGCGGCCCCGGCATGGCGGGCGATCTCGGCCAGGCCAATTTCGGCGGCGCCATCCATATGTATTCCAACAAGGTGACCGACGACGCCAGCTTCACGCAGAAGCTGTCCTACGGCTCGTTCAACTCGTATCAGGCGGTCTCGATCATCCAGACCGGCGTCATTCCGGACACCGGCGGCATGAAGGCCCTCGTCAACCTGCAAACCCGCAAGACCGACGGCGCGCTCAGCTATTTCGGCCTCAAGAGCGACAATTGGGAAGTCAAGGCGGAAAAGCCGTTCGGCGATCACTGGAAACTGACGGTTCTGGCCACCCATAACCAGAACTTCAGCTATTCGCCCGACAATGACGGCGCGACCCTGGCTCAGGTCGCGCAGTACGGCAAAGACTTCTCGATGAGCAATGATCC
>DATMTF010000115.1:0-19492 GCA_035565015.1 Asticcacaulis sp.
TCCTCGCCGCCGTCGAGCGCGAAGGCTGGCGAATTCAAGGCGTCGGTCGGTCCGGCCAGCACATGGCCATTGCCCTTATAAAACCATTCCGGTTGGGCGCCGGTCTCACCGGCGGCGGGTTTACCGCCCTGGACGCCCATCAGGAACATCTTCATCGAATCGGTCTGCTCTGCCTCGGCTTTGGCGTGCATCTTATCGCGGCCTTCCGCCGAGCCGAGATGGGTCAGGCCGGTGCCGGTGACGTGCAGATGGGTGGCGTCGGGATGGTCGATCGGCGCCAGCACCCGGCCTTCGGACAGGGCGACCGCGATATCGACCGCTTCGCCCTTCGGCTGGGTCGCGACCAGATCGGCCAGCGATTTGCCCGAACGGATCGCTTCACGCGCCAGATCATAGGTGGAGGCGAAACCTTCAACGACATGGAAGGCGCCCGCATCGTCGCCCGCCAAAACCTGGCGTTCCTTGCTGGGGCTGACAATCTGAATGAGGCGCAAGGTCATGAAGCGTTTCCTGTGATTTTGCAAAAGTCTGACAATTGCGGGTGTAGCGCCGTCGACCGTCAAAGTCAATTTGCCTTTGCCGCAAGATCGTTCTAATTGTCAGAGTATAAATGTAGGAGGATGTGATGACGAAGATTACCAGCCGACGCGGCTTCCTGACGGCGAGCGGAGCGGGCCTGATCGGGGCGCAGATGGCCTTGACCGGGACGACGACGGCGCATGCCGCATCAGGTCCGGCGAAGGTCTTGGCCCCGACCCCGCCGATGGGCTGGAATAGCTGGAATTCCTTCGCCACCACCATTACCGAGGCGCAGGCGCTGGAAAACGCCGCCATCATGGCGCAGAAGCTGCTGCCCGCCGGCTATAATGTCTTCACCGTCGATATTCAGTGGTATGAACCGGCGGCGGACGGCTATGCCTACAGCGCCCATCCGGTTCCGACGATGGACGGCTACGGGCGGCTTTTGCCTGCGCCGAATCGCTTTCCGTCGGCGGCGGACGGGCAGGGGTTCAGACCGTTGGCCGACAAAATGCACGCTCTGGGGCTCAAATTCGGCATCCATCTGATGCGCGGCATTCCGCGTCCGGCGGTCGAAAAGAACCTGCCGGTGCTGGGGACGCAACTCCATGCGCAAGACATCGCCAACACCAGCAGCATCTGTCCGTGGAATCCGGACATGTATGGCGTCGATATGACGAAGCCGGGCGCGCAGGCCTATTATGACAGCGTGTTCGCGCTCTACGCGTCCTGGGGCGTCGATTTCGTCAAGATGGACGATATGAGTCGCCCCTATGATGCGCACGCACCGGAAATCGAGGCCGCGCACAAGGCGATTCAGGCGACGGGACGCCCGATCATCCTCAGCCTGTCGCCCGGTGAAACGCCGGTGGCGCGCGCCGACCATGTCCGCAGGTTCGCCCAGATGTGGCGCATCAGCGACGATTTCTGGGACGAATGGCCGCTGCTGAAGGCGCAGTTCACGCGGCTGGAAAACTGGAGCGATCATCGCAGCCCCGGCGCCTGGCCTGACGCCGATATGTTACCGCTGGGGCGGTTGGCGCTTGGCCAGCGCGACACAAAATTCACGCCTGACGAACAGACATCCCTGATGACCCTGTGGGCGATGGCGCGCTCGCCCCTGATCATGGGCGGCGATCTGCGCCACCTCGACGACGCGACCCTGACTCTGCTGACGCAGCCGGATATTCTGGCCATCAACCAGCGCGGACAGGGCAATCAGCCGTGGTTCCTGCAGGACGACGCCCGCATCTGGAGCGCGCGCGTTGACGACAGCGCTTATCTGGCCCTGTTCAATACCGCCGATAAGCCGTTGCAAATTGGTTTTGACCTGACCCGTCTGAACATGAAGGGCGCTGTACAGGCGCGCGATGTCTGGGCGGGCGCAGATCTCGGCGGCATGAGCGGTCAAATAGAGCAAACCGTAACGCCGCACGGTGTGAAACTTTTGCGGTTACAGATGGGGTAGCGGATTTCGACTGTGAAATACGAGCAAAAAGGCGGATCACACTTAGGTTGCAAATGAAAATTTCAATCACGAAACGTCTTTTTTTTGCAACTTCGATATTTTCTGAGACGGAGAATGTGTTCTTGTTCGTGCAAAGCTGAGACAACAAAAAATAGTCTTACAATTGGCCAGAACATGCGAACACAGCCTCTTGCCGTCAGTCTGATAGCGCTGCTGGCGCTTGCGCCCATAGCCGCGCAGGCGCAATCTCAGGATGCCTCATCCGACTCCGCCTCATCCTCGTCGTCCGCATCCGGGACAGCGCCGCCGCCCAAGGACGCCGCCAGGACTGCGCCGTCGGATCAGAAGCCGGACAGCCAAACGTCTGAAGGCGCGACCGTGGTGACGGTCACGGCGCAAAAGCCGCTGATCCAGCACAAGATCGACCGCGACGTCTATGATGTGACGCAAGACCCGCAGGCCGCCACCGGCGCCGCTTCGGATGTGCTGAACAATGTGCCGGGCGTCACGGTCGATAATGACGGCACGGTGAGTTTGCGCGGCAATTCCGGCGTGCAGGTCTATGTCAACGGCAAGAAGTCGGCGCAGATGCAGGGCGATGAGCGCGCCTTTACGCTGCAAAGCCTGCCCGCCGACGACATCGATTCCGTCGAGGTCATCCCCAATCCGGGCGCGGCCTACGGCGCCGATACGGCGGGCGGCATCATCAATATCGTCATGAAGCGCGGTCGCAGTCTCAAGCCGCACACCATGGTCAATGTCACACTGGGAACACAGGGCCGCAACGGCGTCAATTTCCGCACCGGCAAGACTATCGGCAAGCTGCGCCTGAACGGCGGCGTTAATATCGGTTCAGGCCGGGGT
Organism: Asticcacaulis sp.; assembly: GCA_035565015.1. GTDB lineage: Bacteria > Pseudomonadota > Alphaproteobacteria > Caulobacterales > Caulobacteraceae > Asticcacaulis. The sequence continues at coordinate 2,852 of DATMTF010000115.1, forward strand.
GGCGGCGGTCGCGGCGGCGGCGGCGGGGGATCGACAGGCGGCAGCCGCAAGTCGGTCAGCGACAGCGACATCTATACGCTGGACCCGACAAGCGGCGCCGTAGTGCGCGAAAACGCCCAGCACCGGGTTACGCATTCCAAGAACGAAAGCGTTTCGGCCAATATGAGCGCCGAATACGATATCGATGACAGTTCCGACCTCACCGCCGATCTCAGCTATTCGCGTCGCCGCAGCACATCGGACGACAGTACCCAGACCCAGACCTACGACGCGGCGCACGGCCTGGTCAGCGATATCACCCGTCTGTCCAATTCGTCGGCGCCGGTCGAGAATATGGACGCGCGCCTGACCTATGATCATCGCGGTCAGGTCGGTTCGACCGAAGACTTCAAGATGGCGCTGTCGCACAACTCCAATCTGAGCCAGGGCGTGACCTATACGCGCAATATCGACAACACCGCGACGACGGCGGACACGTTCACGACGCGCGCGCGCAAATCGAAGACCTCTATCGACGAATTCAGCGGCGACTGGTCGCATCCGCTGGGCGACTACGACAAGACCCAGCAGCAGATTCAACTGGGCTGGGATGTGCAGCACAATGTCAGCGACAGCTATAATTACCAGTCGCTGACCCTCGATCATCCGGTCGATCCGCCGCAATCGCCGCGCGCCTCGTCGGTGACCCAGTTCAACGACGACCAGGTGCTGAGCGCCGCTTATGCGACCTATCAGCGCCAGTTTGGGCGTCTCAGCTTCCAAGCGGGTTTGCGCGTCGAAAATCTGCACGAAAAGATCGTCTCAGACAATCCTGTGCAGGCGACCTCACATGGCTGGACGCGCGATTCGGTCGACTACGCCCCCAATCTGTTCTTCATGTACAAGCTGGATCCGGACGGCAAGACCACGCTGAAACTGCTCTATTCGCGCAAGATTCAGCGACCGCAGGGTTCGCAGCTCGATCCGCAGATCGTCTACAGCGAGGACGGGCTGACCGCGCGTTCGGGCAATATCAATCTTCATTCGGCCACGACCGATAAGTACGATTTCGACATCAATCACGACGGAACCCTGTTCGATTGGCAGGGCCAGTTCTACTACAACGCCACCAGCGGCAATTTCGAGCAGGTGCAGCAGGCCCTGCCGGGCCAGCCGAACGTCATCCTGACCACCTACGAAAACAGCGGGAACAAGCGTAATTACGGATTCAGCGGCAATATCAACTTCCATTCCGCCGACCGCAAACTGCGCCTGAGTCTCAGCCCGAACATTGGTTATACGGTCACCGATTATATCGACTTCAGCACGCATTTGCCCAAGCGCGCGCAGGGGCCTAACTCAAGTCTGAACGGACGCGTCATGTACCGCCTGACCGGCAAGGACAATCTGATTTTCGGCGTGCAGTATCGCGGCAAGACTGTCGATGTGCAGAACTACCGCACCGCGCAACAGGCCGTGCAACTGTCCTGGATGCACCAGATCATCCAGAACAAGTTCGTGCTGATTGCCAACCTGTCCAACGTGGTCTTAGGCCCGGTCAGCAAGAGCGTGCAGGACAGTTCAGTCGCCTACGGCTGGAGCCGCGCGGAAAACCCCGGCGCGACCTTTATGGTCAGCCTGCGCTATATGTTCGGCCAGCCGCTGCAGCGCGGCGGTTTCCGCGGTCGGCCCGATGGTCCGCCGCCCGGCGGCTGGCGCGGGCGTGGCGGCGATGGGCCTGGCGGCGATGGCGGTCCCCCGGATGGCGGACCGGGCGGGTTCTGATCGAAGCATATTGACTTCTTACGGCCTCAAATCGCAGCCTGCGTCCGGCCTGCAAGGAGAAGGATCATGACTCTTACCCTACGCATCGAAGGCTTTTCGGACGGCGCCGCGATTCCGGAGCGTTTCGCCAATTGCGCAAAGGACGGTTCAGGCGGCGTAAAGCCCGGCGGCAATCTCAATCCGGCGATCACGTGGGAGAACGCGCCCTTCGACACGCAGTCCTTCGCCCTGGTCGTCGTTGATCGCGACGTGCCCGCCGATTTCGGTCCGGCCAATCAGCCCGGACAGGTCATCGCCGCCGAAGCGCCGCGCAGGAGCTTCTATCACTGGCTCGTGGTCGATATTCCGCCCGCCATTGCGCGCATCGAACCGGGCGAGACGCCGCCGGGACAGATCGGCCGCAACAGCTTCGGCGCACACGCGAGGGGCGTCAACGGCTATGACGGTCCATGTCCGCCGTTCAATGACGAGCGACTGCATACCTACCGCTTCATGGTTTATGCGCTGGACGTGACCACGCTCGACCTGCCGGATGGCTACAGCGGCGAACAGGCGGAAAAGGCCATCGCCGGCCATGTGCTGGCCGAGGCCGAGGCCACAGGCCTCTATACGACCAACCCGGATCTGAGCGTCGGCGCCTAAAGCTTCGTTTCCTTAACGCCCAGCGCGTCGGCAAGGCGCATTTTCGCCGAGCCGGGACGCAGGGGTTTTTGCTGGCTCTCGTGCGGCTTCCAGCCGGACAGGGTGACGATCTCGAAGGTCGCGGTCACGCGGCCCTCCGCGTTGGAAAAGCGCTCGACATACAGCTCGCACATCCGCGTCAGGATCGCCTTGTTCAGCCCCTTGCGCGGCCGCTCGGTCAGCACATTGGTCTCGCCCATACGGCGCAGATCGGCCAGCAGTCGCAGCGGATGTTCATAGGAGACACTGACCCGATCGCAATCGACCACCGGCATGGCGTAGCCGACGCGCTTCATCAGGTCGATCAGGTCGGGGCTTTCGGCGAACGGCGCGATGCGCGGCCCATAACCGCCGCGCAGCTCGATCTCGGCCTCCATCAGGCAGGTTCGCAGTTCCTTCAGCGTCTCGCCGCCGAACAGGGCGCCGATAAACAGGCCGTCGGGCGTGAGCGCGCGCAGGATCTGCACCAGCGCGCCCGGCAGGTCGTTGACCGCATGCAGGCTCAGGCCCGACACGATCAGGTTCAGGCTGTCGTCTCCGAAAGGAAGGGCTTCGTCATCGAGCGCCACCCCGCCGTCCGGCAGCATGTCGGTTGCCAGATCGGCTTCGATCAGGAAACCGACCTTGTCGGCGACGGGCGATGCGCGCAATATCCGCCCGAATACGCCGCCGCGCGCGCCCAGATCGAGCGCCAGCGGAAACGAACGGTTGATCGCCGCCAGCGTATCGAGCATATCTTCGCTGACGCGCTCTTTCAGAAAGGCCGCCTGCGCGAAAGACGCGGCGGAGCGCTTGAGGCGGCGGGCCAGAAGGGCGCGGTCGAAAAGCTGGGGGGCGGACATGCGGGGGGACTCTTTGCCGAAATTCAGCTCTCATTTAGGCCATGTGGGCGCCGAGGTTAAGGCCTATCTCGGCGAAAGACTGTCCTTTGCGCCTTTGCGGGCTTTGGGGGCGCGTCTGATCGACGCCGTTTATCCGCCTGCGGGCAGTGATGCGCTGGGGCTGGAGGCGGCGCGCTGGGCACGGCTGCATTTCCTCGACAATGAGGGCTGCGAGATGTGCGCCCGCCCGTTCGCCGACGGTCTGTGGCTGGGCGTCGGCGGTTTGTGCGGCTCCTGCACGGATAAGCCGTTTCCGTTCGCCCGGACGCGCGCCGCCTGCCTTTATGACGACGCGTCGCGCGACCTGATCCTGGCCTTCAAGCATGGCGACCGGCTGGACCTGGCGCCCATGCTGTCGCGCTGGCTGGAGCGGGCGGGCCGCGGCCTGCTGGTCGAGGCCGACCTGATCATGCCTGTGCCGCTGCATCCGTCGCGCCTGCGCCAGCGCCGCTACAATCAGGCCGCCGAACTGGCGCGGCCTGTGGCGCGGCGGCTGAACCGCGTTTATGCGCCCGATTTACTGCGCCGGATCAAGGCGACCAGTCAGGCGGGCAAGGGCGCCGAGGCGCGTTGGCGGGCGGTGCGCGACGCCTTCGCCGCGCCGGAGCGGGCGAAGGCGCAGATTGCCGGAAAGCGCATTGTGCTGGTCGATGATGTTTTCACCACGGGCGCGACCCTGAAGGCGTGCGCTCAGACCCTGCTCAAGGCTGGCGCAGGCGCAGTCGATGTCTGTGTGCTGGCGCGTGCGGTCACGGCCCTTTAAACCTGTCGGCAAATCGTTATATACGGGCTTACAGTTCAACCCGTGTGTGCGTTATGGCCAGGATCGACATCTACACCAAACCCTACTGCCCCTATTGCGAGCGCGCCAAGGCGCTGCTGGAAAAGAAGGGCGCGGATTTTCACGAAATCATCGCCTCCAGCGATCCGGCCCTGCGCGCCGAGATGAACGCGCGTTCCGGGCGCTTCACCTATCCGCAAATCTTTATCGACGACCTGCATGTCGGCGGTTGCGACGACCTGGTTGCGCTCGATCAGCGCGGTGGGCTCGACCCTCTGCTGGCGGCCTGACGCTTCATGGCGGGGGTGCTGGATCTCGCTCTGGTGCAGTTGCGCACGCCCGCCGAGCAGGGAGCGGCGCTGGCGCATGCGCGTCCGCTGGTCACTGAGGCCGCCCGCAATGGCGCCCAGTTCGTGCTGCTGCCCGAATGCGCTAATTTCGTCGAGGCGCGTAAAGATTATAAGGCGCGGGTGCTGACGACCGAGGGCGAGGACGCCTTTATCCTCGGCGCGCGCGAACTGGCCCGGACCTTGCGCGTCGCCATCCTGATCGGCTCGGCCATCGTGCGCGCTGAAAGTGATCCGGAGCATCCACAGGCGCCGCGCGCCGCCAATCGCAGCCTGCTGATCAATGCGCATGGCGACATTGTCGCCCGCTATGACAAGATCCACCTGTTCGACGCCGATACGCCCGATGGCAAGACCTATCGCGAAAGCGCCACCATGCGCCCCGGCGCGCAGGCGGTCGTGGCCGAAACGCCGTGGGGCGGGCTGGGCCTGAGCGTCTGCTACGATGTCCGTTTCGCCCATCTCTATCGCGCCCTGGCGCGTAAGGGCGCCGACATGATCGCCGTCCCCGCCGCCTTCACCGTGCCGACCGGCAAGGCGCACTGGGAAGTCATGCTGCGCGCCCGCGCCATCGAAACCGGCTGCTTTGTGCTGGCGCCCGCGCAGGGCGGCCCGCATGAGGACGGGCGCAGCACCTACGGCCATACTCTCGCGGTCAATCCGTGGGGCGAGGTGATCGCCCGCCTTGACCACGACCGGCCCGCCGTGCTGGAAGTCCGGCTCGATTTCGCTGAGGTCGCCGCCGCGCGTCAGGCCCTGCCGCAACTGCGCCACGACCGCGACTTTGCCGTTTAGCCCCTGCGTCCCCATATAGAGTCCATGATCCGTTACGCTTTGAAATGCGATGTCGGCCACGAGTTCGAGGCCTGGTTCGAATCCTCGGACGGCTATGACGCGCAGGTCGCGCAAGGTCTGGTCGAATGCCCGATGTGCGGCTCGCTGAATGTCGTCAAGGCGATCATGGCGCCGATGGTGCGCACCTCGCGGCAAAAAGAGGATAGAGAGGCGGGCGCCAAGCGCGCTATGGCGGAGGCGCTGCACCGCCTGCGCCAACACGTCGAAAGTACGCACGACTATGTCGGCGGCGATTTCGCCCATGAGGCGCGCGACATTCATAATGGTCTGGCGCCCGACCGCGCGATCTATGGCGAGGCGACGCCCGACGAGGTGAAGTCGCTGGTTGAGGAGGGGGTGCCAGTCGCGCCACTGCCGGTCTTCAGTCCCGGCGGCGCCAAGCCGCAGCCGCCCGCCGCTACCGACTTGCCCGCGCCGGACGTGAAGAAGCTGAATTAAAAGACTCAAAACCCCTCCGGCGGCGCCGGAGGGGTTTTTCATAGCTTGCTCAGATGTTTCAGGCCTCTTCGGCGCTGACCTCTTCGGTCTTCTTGCGGCGACCGCGTTTTGGTTTGGCGGGCGCCTCCTCGGCGGCTTCGTCAGCGCTGGCGACGGCGGGCGTCGGCGCGCGCAGGAAGGCGGGCAGGTGGCTGATGTCCGGCTCCGGCGCAGGCGCTTCGCTGACCAGGGCTTGCGGCGCCGATTTGGGCGCGCCCAGCGGCTCGGTCGAGGCGATGGCGGACGGCGACGCATAGGCGGGCAGGGGCGCGTCGTCCTCGCCGTTCAGGTTCTTTTCCTGATCCTGCAAACGCTGGGCGCGGCGGCGTTCATAGCGCTCGCGGCGGGTTTCGCGGCGATTGCCGTTTTCGTCTTCCCGCGCATCCGGGCGCTGGTCGGAGCGTTGGCCGTCGCGTGGCTGATCGCGCTGGAAGCTGCGCTCGCGGTTGTCGTTACGGTCACGGTTGCGGTCGCGATTGCGATCATTGCGGTCGCGGTTATCGCGCGCCTCAGCTTCGCCCTGCGCCTCGGTCTGTTCGGCGGCGTCGGCCTCAGGCGCGGCTTCGGCCTCGATCTCATCGTCGAAATCGTCATAGCCATTGGAGAAGGGGTCGCGCTGCACGAATTCCGACACCGGACGCTGCGGCTGCATCTGCCGGATCAGGCGGAAATAATGCTCGGCGTGTTGCAGATGGTTCTCAGCCAGCACCCGGTCGCCGGACGAATTGGCGTCGCGCGCAAGCTGCTGGTACTTTTCATAAATGGTCTGGGCGTTGCCGCGCACCTTGACGCCATCGGGTCCGTTCGACTCGTAGGCGCGGTTCGGATTGTTGCTGTTGCCGGACGGCTTGCGGTTACGGCTGCGTTGCCGTTTCATGCCCCGAAAGTCTTTCATATAACTTACGTCTCTCTGCGCGCCGCCATGTGATTGGCCGGGGCGCGGTAGCTGTTAGGGGTGTGCAAGGATCCGCCGGACCTTCCCGCCTTTGCGGGGCCTTCAATCGGCGATCGGCCTTGCCTGATGTCTTTCTGCCTGCCAGTGTTTTTAGCGCCTGATGGGCGAGTTGGAAAAGCGTTGGGGTCGCTGTCGGCCCGTTATCTCTCACGCTCTCTGACAACCCCTGCCGCAAGGAAAGCGCGCGTAACCGGAAGGTCCGAAGTTTTATCGCTTGCGATGGGGGGTGAAGACACCCTTTGATTAGCGCCTCTTTTCGCATCTGCCAAGAGGCTTTTTTGCGTCAGGGTTTGCGGCCTGTCACCACGCGCGGCAGGTTGGACAGGTCGAGATAGGTGGCCACATCCTCAAAACCGGCTGATTTCATGAGATTTTCAACATCCTGAGACTGATCGAAGCCGATCTCCAGCCAGGTGCGTCCGCCCGGTTTCAGCAGACGGAAAATTTCCGGCGCCAGCGCCTCATAGGCTTCAAGGCCGCTCATCCCGCCGTCGAGGGCCAGCATCGGGTCGTGATTCTTCACCTCCGGCTCCAGCGTCGGAATCACGTCGGAACGGATATAGGGCGGGTTCGACACGACCACATCAAAGGTAGCATCGTGCAGCCCGTCGCCCCAGGAAGTGCGCAGAAAGGCCGCGCGCGAGGCGATGCCGAGATGGGCGGCGTTGTCGCGCGCCACGGCCAGCGCCTCCTCGCTGATGTCCGTGCCAAGGCCCTTGGCGGCGGGGCGTTCGCTCAGGATCGACAACAGGATCGCGCCGGAGCCTGTGCCGAGATCGGCCAGCGAGAAACTCTCGCCTTCCGGATAGGCTTTCAGCACCATATCGACCAGACATTCGGTCTCCGGACGCGGGATCAGCACATGCTCGCTGAGGTTCAGCAGCAGCTTCCAGAAGCCCTTGCGGCCCAGTATGCGCGCCACCGGCATGCGCTTTTCGCGTTTGTCGAGATAGGTATTGAGCAGCGCTTCCTGTTCGTCGGTCAGCTCGCGATAGGGATCGGTCAGGATGTCGGTCCGCGTCGCTCCTGTGGCGGCCTCCAGCAGCAGGCGGGCGTCGATGGCGGGCGAGTCGATAAAGGCGGCCTTAAGGCGTTTCTGGGCGTCGGTCCAGGCTTGAACAAGTGTGGTCATGGAATCTCAGAAGGTGGCGGATCTCAGAAGGCGGCGCTGGCGGGATATTTGGCCACCACCATATAGTTGACGGAAGTATCGCCCGACAGGCTCCACTGGCTGGTGAGCGGATTATAGCTGACGCCGACCGGAGGTTCGGCCTGTAACGGCGTGTCGGCGAGGAAGGTCGCGATCTCCTCCGGCTTGAGAAACTTTTTCCAGTCGTGCGTTCCGGCCGGCAGCCAGCGCAATATGTATTCCGCGCCGACAATGGCCAGGGCGCGGGCTTTCAGCGTGCGGTTCAGCGTGGCGCAGAACAGCACGCCGCCCGGCTTCACCAAAGACGCGCAGGTCTTGAGGAAGGCGTCCGGATCGGCGACGTGCTCGATGACCTCCATGGTCAGCACGACGTCGTAAAGAACCTCGCCCGACACCGCCAATTGCTCGACGGTAGAGTTGAGATAGCGGATGTCGAGCCCGCTTTCGCTGGCGTGAGCCCTGGCGGTGCCGATATTCTTCGCCGAGGCGTCAAGGCCGGTGACGTTAAAGCCCATGCGCGCCATCGGCTCGGACAGAAGGCCGCCGCCGCAGCCGACATCGAGCAGGCGCAAGCCCTCGAACGGCACGCGCGCCTTCGCGTCCAGACCGAAATGTTCGACACAGGTTTCGCGGATGAACTTCACCCGCGTCGGGTTGAATTTGTGCAGCGGCGCGAACTCGCCCTGCACGTCCCACCATCTGGCGGCCAGCGCCGAAAAACGCGCCACTTCGCCTTCATCGATGGAGAAGCCGGACGCCTGCCCGGACGGGCTGGTGTCATCTGAAACGAAATCCATTGAATTTAAAGCCATTGCGCTCTGCCTGACCTGGTCAGTCCTGAGGATAAAACGGTTGCGACGATGCGCGTCCCCCGCTAGATAGGCCGCGCAATGGACAAGGGCAAGCCATAAGCCTGCCGGAAAGAAAGTTGAAGACATGACGCGTTTGGTGATGAAGTTCGGCGGCACCTCGATGGCCGACCTCGAACGCATCCGCAGGGCGGCCCGCCTGGTGGCGGCTGAAGCCGACGCCGGCCATAAGGTCGCGGTCGTCGTTTCGGCCATGGCGGGCAAGACGAACGAACTGGTCGCCTGGACCGACGGCGCGGGAAAGGCGACGGGTAAAGGGATGGAAGGCGATGACGAATACGATGTCATCGTCTCGTCCGGCGAGCAGGTGACGGCGGGCCTTCTGGCCATGACCCTGCGCAATATGGGCTATGACGCGATCTCGATGATGGGCTGGCAGGTGCCGATCCTCACCTCGGACGTGCATGGCAAGGCGCGCATCATGGACATTCCTCCGGCCAAACTGGAGACTGCGCTCGACGCCGGGCAGATCGTCGTCGTGCCGGGCTTTCAGGGCGTGACGGAATCGGGCCGCATCACCACATTGGGCCGCGGCGGCTCGGACACCTCGGCGGTGGCGGTGGCCGCCGCGGTCAGGGCTGTGCGCTGCGACATCTACACCGATGTCGATGGCGTCTATACAACCGATCCGCGCATTGAGGCTAAGGCGAAGCGCCTCAAGAAGATCTCATTTGAAGAAATGCTGGAAATGGCGTCTCTGGGCGCCAAGGTGTTGCAGACCCGCTCGGTCGAGCTGGCTATGGCCCAGCGCGTGCCGGTGCGCGTCCTGTCCAGCTTTGTCGAACCCGGCGAAAATATCGACCAAGGCACTATTGTGTGCGACGAGGAAGAAATCGTGGAAAAGCATATCGTTTCCGGCGTGGCGTTCAGCCGTGATGAAGCCAAGGTCACCCTTCTGGGCCTGCCCAACAAGATCGGCGTTTCGGCCAATGTCTTTGGACGCCTGGCCGCTGCCAATATCAATGTCGATATGATCGTGCAGTCGGAAAAGCGCTCCGGCGATTACGCCAACCAGATATTCACCGTCGGTCGTCGCGACGCGGCTCAGGCCATGCAGATCATGCAGGACGCCAAATCCGAGATCGGCTTCGACGACATCCGCGTCGATGACACGGTCTCCAAGGTCTCGATCGTCGGCGTCGGCATGCGTTCGCACACCGGCGTGGCCGAAACCATGTTCCGCGCCCTGTCGGAAAAGGGCATCAACATCCAGGTCATCTCGACCTCGGAAATCAAGATTTCCGTGCTGATCGACGAGGCCTATACCGAACTGGCCGTGCGCGCCCTGCATGCGGCCTATGGGCTCGACAAGATCGGCGTGTAACGCGGTCGCAACAAGCGACGACCTGGGATTGCGGTTAGCCAATATTTAACCCGAATTACGCACATCCTGTCAGGCCGGGTTTGCGAAGGGTTGCGTCATGGCGTTCAAAAATCTGCCCATGCTGGGCAAGATACTCAGTCTTCTCGGCCTGCTGACGGCGGTGGTCGTGGTCGCCGTCGGGTTTTCGACGACGCGCATGCGCGACATTAGCGGCGATTTCGGTCGGGTCATTGAAGGTCCGGGCGTGGCGGCGGTCGATATGGAGCGCGCCAGCAAGAATATTCAACGCACCCAGACCGCGCTTTACAAGCTGGTGTCGTTCAGCGACAGCCAGGACATCGCCGCCGCCGAGGGCGAGTTGAAACAGGCGCAAAGCTCGTTCTCGAAGGAGACGAATGACGCGCTGAAGGCGCTGCCGAAAGAGACGCAGCGCATCGCAGGCATTCAGGCCAGCTACAACGCAGCCGTTGACGATACCTGCGCGCAGACCCGCACCCTGGCCGAAAGTGGCGACGATACGGATGCTTTGCGCCAGATGCGCGACGCCTGCGATCCGGCCATGATGAAACTGGAAAAAACCATGGCGCAGGTGGTGGACGACACCATCGCCGACAATGTCGCCGCCTCAGCCGCCGCAGGGGCCGACACCCGCCGCACCATCGGCGCGACCTGGGGCGGGCTGATAATCGGGTTGATCGTCGTGCTGGGTCTGGCCGTGCTGGTGACGCGCCGGGGCGTGGTCGCGCCGCTGACCACGCTGAACGCCAGCATGACGAATATGGACGGGGGCGATCTGGAGACGCCGCCGCCGGGACAGGAGCGCCGCGACGAACTGGGCGCGATGGCGCGTACGCTGGAAACCTTCCGCAAGGGGCTGGCCGAAGGCGCGCGCCTGCGCGCCGCCGCCGAGGCCGCGCGCGCCGCCGAACTGGCTAAGGCGCAGCGGGAGCGTCAGATTGTCGATCTGTTTCAGGGCAGGATGGTCAATCTGGCGGACTCCTTCGTGCGCTCATCGGGCGAGGTGTCCGAAGCCGCGCAGAGCCTGTCCGCCACCGCCGAGGAAACCAGCCGTCAGGCGCAGGTCGTGACCGGCGCCGCCGAGGACGCCGCGGGCAGCGTCCAGACCGCCGCCGCCGCGACCGAGGAAATGGCCGCATCCGTACAGGAGATCAACGCGCAGGTCGTGCGCGCCGCTGAGGTGGCGCGCGAGGCCGCTGGCGAGATCGGCGGAACCGAGGTCGAGATCAAGGGGCTGTCCGAAGCCGCCGCCGGGATCGAGGCCGTGGTCGGGCTGATCAACGACATTGCCTCGCAGACCAACCTTCTGGCGCTGAACGCCACCATCGAGGCGGCGCGCGCGGGCGAGGCGGGCAAGGGTTTCGCCGTCGTCGCCTCGGAGGTCAAGCAACTGGCCGGGCAGACAGCCCACGCCACGCAGGACATCAGCCGCCGCGTCGCGCTGATCCAGGAGGCGACGCGCCGCACGGTGCATTCGATCGAACGGATCGTCGCCACCATAGCGGACATGCAGCATATTTCGGCCAGCATCGCCTCGGCGGTCGAGCAGCAGGGCGCCGCCACGCATGAGATCGCGGGCAATACGTCGCGAGCGGCGAACGGCGCCCAGACCGTCACGGAAAACATTTTTGGCGTCGGACGCGCGGCGGAAATGACCGGCGCGGCCTCAACGCAACTGATGGGCCTGTCCGGCAGTCTGAGCGAACAGGCGGGCGACCTGCAAACAGAGGTCCGCAACTTCGTGCAATCCTTGCAGGCGGCGTGAGGATCGGGCGTTTGAGCACTCGTCTTCGGGTTAAAAATCGTCGTTAAATTCGCTTTAACCGCGAATCGCTAGCGTCATCGCCAACGCCGTACATGCACGAGGACGAGGCCTGTATCTTCGCGTCATGCCGGTATCATCCTGCGTATTCAGGGAGACGGCCTCGATGACCTCATTGTCTTTCAAAAATCTGCCTATGCTGGGCAAGGTGTTCACGCTTCTGCTGCTGATGGCGGCGGTCACCCTGTGCGCCGTGGGCTTCACCACTTCGCGCATGAAGTCCATCGACCACGATTACAGTACGGTCATCGCCGGTCCCGGCGTGGCGGTCGTCAATATGGAACGCGCCGCCCGCCAGATCGTCAAATCGGAAACGGCCTTCTACAAACTGGTGTCCTCCAGCGATCAGGCCGATCTCAGCGTCGCCAGCGACGACCTGAAAACCGCCGAGACGCAATTCGCCACGGAAACGCAGTCGGCCCTGCAGGCCCTGCCGAAGGAGACGGGGCGCATTCAGGGCATCGAGGCCAGCTACAATACTGTGATCGACCAGACCTGCGCCAAAACGCAGCAACTAGCGCTGGCCGACGATGACGCCGATGCGCTCAAGCAGATGACCGCCGCGTGCGAACCGGCGTTCGCGCAGGTCGAACAAACCATGAGCAAGGTCGTGGACGACACGCTTGCGGACAACGCCGCCGCCTCCGCCGCCGCGTCGAAATTCACTCGCCATACCGAGCGTATCAGTTGGGGCGGCGTCGGCGTGGGGCTGGCGACAGTGTTGATTATCGCCTTCTTCATGACGCGCCTGACCATTGTGCGTCCGCTACAGGCTCTGACCGGGACCATGGGCAGCCTGTCGTCCGGCCAGCTCAAGGTCGAGGTTCCGGGGCGCGAACGCGGCGACGAACTGGGCGCCATGGCGCGTTCGACCGATATTTTCCGGCAGGGGCTGGAGGCGGCGGAAGTCTTGCGCCTCGAAGCCGCCGATCAGGAGCGACGCGCCGCTGAGCGCATGCAGGCCGAGCGCCGCGTCATCGCCGATTCTTTCCAATCGAAAATGGGCGCGCTGGCCTCCGATTTCGCCCGCTCCTCGACCGAGGTGTCCGAGGCTGCGCAAAGCCTGGCCGCCACCGCCGAGGAGACCAGTCGTCAGGCGCAGGTCGTTTCCGGCGCCGCCGAGGAAGCCGCCGTCAATGTTCAGACCATAGCCGCCGCCACCGAGGAGATGACCGTCTCAGTGCGCGAGATCAATGACCGCGTCGTCCATGCCGCGCAGACCACGCTGACCGCCGCCGAGGCCGCGGCTCAGACCGAGAGCGAGATTCAGGCGCTGACCGAGGCCGCGACCGGCATTAACGAAGTCGTCAATCTGATCCAGACCATCGCGGCGCAGACCAATCTTCTGGCGCTCAACGCCACCATCGAGGCGGCGCGTGCGGGCGATGCGGGCAAGGGCTTCGCGGTCGTCGCCTCCGAGGTCAAGCAACTGGCGCAACAGACCGCCAAGGCGACCGAGGATATCGGGCGCAAGGTCGGGCTGATCCAGAACGCCACCGAACGCACCGTGGAGTCAATCAACCGCATCGTCGAAACCATTGACAGCGTGCGCGACATCTCCACCGCCATCGCCTCGGCGGTCGAGCAGCAGGGCGCGGCGACGCACGAGATCGCCGGCAACACCTCGCGCGCAGCGGACAGCGCGACGGCGGTGACCGAAAACATCTTCGGCGTCGGGCGCGCGGCGGAAATGACCGGCGCAGCTTCGACGCAACTTATGGGTCTGTCCGGCAGCCTGTCTGCACAGGCGAACAAGCTGGAGAACGAGGTCGGCGATTTTGTGGCGCAGTTGCGTGCGGCTTAAGCCGGTAGAGTTTCGATCAGCCAGTCCCGGAACAGACGCATTGCCGGAGTTTCAGGACGCGATTGCAGCGAGGTCAGCCAGTAGCTGCCGCGTGAGACATAGATTTGAAACGGCTGCACGATCTCGCCCGAAGCCAGCAGGCGCTCGAACATCAGGGGCGGCGCCAGGGCGATTCCGGCGCCCTGCAAGGCGGCCTCGATCATGACCAGTGAGGAATCGCACATCATGGCGCGCGCCATAACCTGCGGCGGCAGGGCGTCCGTCGGCAGGCCCGCCGCCTCCAGCCAGCCGGTCCATTCGTCGCCGCGATAGGAGCGCAGCAGGGTATGGCTCAGCACATCCTGCGGCGCTTTCAGCTTCGCGGCGATCGGCGGCGTACACAGCACCGATAACGGCGCCTCGAACAGACGCTCAGCCCGCGTCTCGTGCCAGGCGCCGCCGCCAAAGCGGATAGCGTAGTCCAGCCCCTCGGCGGCCAGATCGACGCGGTTATTGTTGGTCGAAAGACGCAGCTCGATATGCGGATGGCGCTCGCGCAAATGCGCAAGGCGCGGCGTCAGCCAGCCGACGGCAAACGTCCCGACCGCGCCGACGCTTAAGACTTCGCGCACATAGCCGCTGTCGAATCGGTCCAGCAGGTCGGCCATGCGGTCGAACGAGTCGCGCAAAATCGGCAGCAACGCCTCACCCTCGGCGGTCAGCATCAGGCCGCGCGGCAGGCGTCTGAACAGGCTGACGCGCAGGCGTTCCTCCAGCAGCTTGACCTGATGGCTGACGGCGGCCTGGGTCACGCACAGTTCGATGGCGGCGCGCGTCAGGCTCTGATGACGGGCGGCGGCCTCGAAGGCGCGCAGGGCGTTCAGCGGCAGGGGTGCGCGCGGCATAATGATGTCCAAATTTTTCTAAGGGCTGGGGCAATATATCATCGTTTGTTCTCGGCAAAAAGGCTTGTTAAATAAGGATATGATTGCCACGACCGTAAAATCGGCGAGGGCTTCAGTCTTAACAAAAAAGTTAATTTATCTTAAGCGTCGTATAATACGTCGCGGGAGGGACGCCATGCGCAGCTCGCATCTGCCGGTCATGCTTTTGGCGCTCGCGCCTCTGGTCGCTCACGCTCAGGACGCCGGTACGACGGTCACCGTTGAAGGCAAGAAAAAGCCGGTAAAAAAGGCCATCGATTCCACGACCTATGACGTCTCGAACAGCCCGAAAGCGGCCAACGGCACAGCGCAGGACGTCTTGCAGACCGTCCCCGGCGTGTCGGTGACGGCGGACGGTCAGGTTTCGGTCAAGGGGCAGCCTCAGGTGACGGTTCTGATCGACGGCAAGCCCTCGGCGGTGATGTCGGGACCGGACCGCGCGGTGGCGCTGCAAACCATGAACGGTTCGGATATAGCCAGCGTCGAGGTGATCACCGATCCGTCCGCCGCCTATAACGCCAATGGCGGCGCCATCCTCAACATCGTGCTGAAAAAGAATCGTAATCCCGGCGCGCGCGGGTCTTTGCGCGCCGCAGTTTCCGATCAGGGACTATGGAATATCGCCGCCTCAGGCGATGTCACGCGCGGCAAAATCAGCGTCCACGCCAGCGCCGCCTTCCGTCGCGACGGCACGCTTAAATACCGCGACTCGACCCTGCAATGGCGCAATCCCCTCACCGGAGAGACAGGCGCGACGCGGCAAAGCTCCGAGGTCTTCATCCGCCGGATCGTGGAAAGCGCCCGTCTCGGCGTCGATGACGATCTCAGCGATAAGGACACGCTGAGCTTCGCGACGAACTACCATTTCCGCCGCTCGCGTCCCTGGTTCGACGAACTGAACCGGCGCTCGGACGGCGAAGCGTTCCACCGTATCTCCTACGGCCCGAACCAGCAGTCGGACGGCGCCGCCAGCCTGAGCTTCAACCATCAGGGCGCAGCGGCGCTGAAGCTGTTCGCGCAAAACTCCGCGACGATAGCGCTGGTCGATAAATCCTATTACGACGACTGGCTGGCGCCGGTGCAGCCGACGGATTATCACCACGGCCTGACCAAATCTGCAAAGCGCCTCAACGAGGTCAGCGCCGACTGGAGCCGACCGGTGAGAGGCGGACAATGGGGAATCGGCGCAGACGCGCAGGGCGAGGTCAACGACCTGACAAATTATCAGGCGATCATCGATATGACGACCGGCGTGGAGACGCCGGACGCCAATGTCAGCAACCGCTTCCGCGTCGCGACCGAACTGAACGCCGCCTATGTCACGCGCCGTTTCGACGCCGGTAAATGGCAGGTTCTGCTCGGAACGCGTTTCGAGGCGATGCGACTCAACCTGCGCTCCGCTGGCTATCGGCATGAGGCCGACTGGGCGGCGCTTAATCCCAGCCTGCATGTGCAGTACGCCCTCGCCGGGGCGGACAAGCTGACCTTCAGCTATCGCCGCAGCCTGCAACGGCCCGATCCGGAGGATCTGAACCCGTTCACCACCTATCTCGACGCGCAGAACCGGGCGCGCGGCAATCCCGACCTCAAGCCGCAGATCTTGACGGCCTACGAACTGAATGCGGATCATGACGGCGATCATATCAGCCGCAGCCTTGGCGTCTTTTATCGCCACAGCCGCGATACGGTGATCGAGACGCGCAGCATTGAAGACGGCGACATCCTGTTGACGACGAAGCAGAACGGCGGGCGCGCCCGCTCAGATGGCGCGACGGGGTCGCTCGACTGGACGCCGGACGAAGTCTGGAGCCTGCATAGCGATATCGGCGCCTATTATGTCAGCCTGACGACGCCCGATCTCGACGGGCCCGTGCGGCAAAACGCCCTGTCCGGCTATCTCAATCTCAGCCTCAGCTATCGCAAAGGCCGCGACAATGTGTCGCTCGATGGCCACGCCCAGTCGGGCGGCCTGTGGCCGCTTGGGCAATAT
>DATMTF010000116.1:0-12220 GCA_035565015.1 Asticcacaulis sp.
CTTAATTTCTCTTTGCGGGCGAACGGCTTACCGGAGTCAACAAAAATATCCGACCATGGGGATAATTTCCCGCATTGACCGGCGCGAGCAGCGCGCTAATTTGTCTCCCTCCCCGCCTAACTCGTCCCGGAACGGATGAATTGGGCGGCGTTCGGAACCGGACCGCAACCTGTGGCTCAAGGCCTTGAAACCTTGGCGCAATCTTGTGGATCGGCGTTCGGAAGGCCGGTAAATTACTGGTTTTGCGGCTCCTGTCAGGGCGCTGCGCTTCGAACGGCGTCGACGCGATGGAAGCTTCCGTCGCCGGTGACGATCCGAACGCGAGAGTTCAGCTTTATGCAACGGGTGACGGAACCTGACTTTCGTCTGTCCGGCGGGCTTGCGTCCGCAGGCCGGGGCCTTTTTGTCTCGATTTCGGGGTGAAAAGACGAGGCTTGTATTGCGACGCAGACGCGGAGTTTTCGCGCCGGACGCGAATTCGGCTGCGTGGAGCGCGACTCCAGACGAGGCGTCGCCGCCGCGGCGGAACGACGCAAAGGCGCACGGCCTCTTATCTTGAAGGCTGGACGCAAGGGTGGGTCCAGCCGCAGGCGGGACCGTAATGAGCAGCGGTTCGCGGCGGTGGTCGCGAGGGCGGATCAGTGGAGTGGCGTAATGAGTGGATTAAGGGCACAAGATCGGGGCGAAACAATAATGCCAAGCATGACAAGCTGGTCGCCGATCCTACCTGAAACGGTATGGACCAAGGTGGCGTCGATACTGCGCAGGGAGCTGGGCGAAGGGCCGTACAATTCCTATGTGGCGCCGTCCAGCGTCAAGCCGGGGCCTTATGGCGATCCCGTGCTGGTGACGCCGACCGTTTACGCGCGCGACTGGATTGCGCGCAACGCCTTGCGCCGCGCTCAGGAGTTATGGAACGAGCATGACGGCGAGGCGCGCGTGCTGGACGTCAAGGCGCGCATCGAGTTCGATGACGCGGCCTGCGCCGCCGTCGCTCCGCCGCAGCCGACGAAGGAGCCCGCGCCCGTTGTCGCCGCATCGCAAGGCAGGGTCACCGGTCTGCAGGAGCGCCTGACCTTCGACAGCTTCGTCGCCGGTCGCGGCAATGAATTCGCCTATTCGATGTCGCGTCAGGTGGCGAGCTGGGCCGACGGGCATTTCAATCCGGTCTTCCTGCATGGCCCCTATGGTTATGGCAAGACCCACCTTCTCAACGCCATTGGCTGGGAGGCGCAGGCGCGCCGTCCGGAGGCCAAGATCGTCTATCTGACGGCGGAAAAGTTCACCTCGACCTTCGTCAAGGCGATCATGGACCGCTCGACCGCCGCCTTCAAGGACGAGGTGCGCGGCGCGGACCTGCTGCTGGTCGATGACGTGCATTTTATCGGCGGCAAGACCTCCTCGCAGGAGGAACTGTTCCACACCCTGACGACGCTGATCGAGAACAATCGCCGCGTCGTCTTCACCGCCGATCGTCCGCCGTCGCAACTGACCGAGATCGAGGCGCGCCTGCGTTCGCACCTGTCGTCGGGCCTGGTGTGCGCGCTGGACGTGGCGGATCAGAATCTGCGCATGGGCATTGTCGAGCGCAAGCTGGATCAGCTTCAGCAGCGTCTCGGCGCGTCTGGTCTGGCGCATCCGCGCGCCGATGTTTTACATTTTCTGGCCGAGCGTGTGCCGGGGTCGATCCGTGAGCTTGAGGGCGCGGTGAACACTCTGGTGGCGTCCGCTGGGCCGCGTCTTGGGAGTTTGACTTTGGAAGAAGCTATGGCCTTGCTGCAACCGAACCTGAAGGTCGCCGTCGAGCGTCGCGTGACGGTGGACGAAATTCAGAAGCTGACGGCGGACCATTTCGGTTTGAAACAGGCGGACCTTCTGTCGGAGCGTCGCACGCGCTCGGTGGCGCGTCCGCGTCAGGTGGCGATGTGGCTGTGCAAGCAGCACACGACGCGCTCCTATCCCGACATCGGGCGCCGGTTCGGTGGCCGCGACCACACGACCGTGCTGCACGCGGTCAAGAAGATCGAGGAGCTGCTGACCAGCGACGATCAGATCGCCCGCGACGTTGAGGCGCTCACCCGGAAACTCAGGAATGCGTAATGGGGTTTGGGGCCAATTGGCCCCAAGCCTTCCCTT
This sequence comes from Asticcacaulis sp., assembly GCA_035565015.1. Lineage (GTDB taxonomy): Bacteria > Pseudomonadota > Alphaproteobacteria > Caulobacterales > Caulobacteraceae > Asticcacaulis. The sequence continues at coordinate 2,137 of DATMTF010000116.1, forward strand.
TTCTTATCCTTCACCCGCCTTTCGGGCGGGCGAAGGATAAGAAAGATAAAGATGTGGGGTCGATTGACCCCACGCCCCGTTTCGTCTTTCTTGAATTTTGCGGATGATCGTCTAATGTCCGCCTCCCGGCTGTCGCCGATCCTTTTCCGACTCAGGACTGCAAGATGCAATTCACCATTGAACGCGGCGCTCTGTTGAAAGCCCTGGGCCATGTGCAGAACGTGGTCGAACGCCGCAACACCATCCCCATCCTGTCCAACGTCCTGTTGTCCGCCGAAGGCCACACGGTCTCCTTCTCGGCCACCGATCTCGATATGGAGATCGTCGATACCGCCGAGGCCATCGTCAACGCGCCGGGCCAGATCACCGCGCCCGCCCATACGCTTTATGAAATCGTGCGCAAACTGCCCGAAGGCGCCGATGTCGAGCTGAAATTCTCCGCCGGCGACGATCCGCGCCTGGCCGTCTCGGCGGGTCGTTCGCGCTTCGCCCTGCCGGTGCTGCCCGCGGGCGATTTTCCGATCATGTCGAACGAGAACGATGGCGTGACCTTCGCCATCCTGCGCGATGACTTAAAGCGCCTGATCGACAAGACGCGCTTCGCCGTCTCGACCGAGGAAACGCGCTACTATCTCAATGGCATGTTCCTGCATACGCTGAGCGAGGACGGCTCCAATTACTTACGCGCCGTCGCCACCGACGGCCATCGTCTGGCCCTGGCCGAAATGCCCGCGCCCGACGGCGCCATCGGCGGCCCCGGCGTCATCATTCCGCGCAAAACCATCGATCAGGCGCGCCGCCTGCTCGACGATGGGACCGGCTATGTCGATCTGACGATCAGTCCGGCCAAGATCCGCTTCCAGTTCGGCGAAGCCTCGCTGACCTCGAAAATCATCGATGGCTCCTTTCCCGACTATGGCCGCGTGATCCCCAAGAACAACGACAAGACCATGATGATCGACACCGGCGTGCTGGCCAAGGCCGTGGACCGCGTCTCGACCATCTCGGCGGAAAAGTCGCGTTCGGTGAAGATGGCGATCGAGCCGGGCCGCCTGACCCTGTCGGTGCGCAATATCGAGGCCGGTCAGGCCGTCGAAGAAGCCGAAATCGACTATGACAACGAAGCGCTCGATATCGGCTTCAACGCCCGCTACATCCTCGACGTCATGGGCCAGATCGGCGGCGACACGGTCGAGCTGCGCTTCTCCGACGCCTCCTCGCCGACCCTGGTGCTCGACCCGGTCGATAATGGCGTCCAGTACGTGCTGATGCCGCTGCGAGTATAAAACCATCATGAATCGCGTCCCCTTCTCCTCCCCTGCGAAGCGGGGGAGGGGGACCACGAAGTGGTGGAGGGGGCATTCAGATAACTGCGCCGCCCCTCTCTGTCTCGATGCGAATCGCTTGCTCGCCAAGCTTGCTGCTGAGAAAATGCGGGCGTCATGACCGCGCCCGCCAACCACGCCCTGCAACACCTGTCCCTGACCGAGTTTCGTTCCTATGAACGGCTCGACTTCGACGTGGCCGGGCGCAGCGTCTATCTCTACGGCCCCAATGGCGCGGGCAAGACCAATCTGCTCGAAGCGATCAGCGTCCTCAACCCCGGCAAGGGGTTGCGCGGGGCCGCCTTCGCCGATCTGGGCCGCCGATTGCCCGATGAGGCGCGTGGCTGGGCCTGGGGCGTGGCGGCGCGGTTTTATGAAGGCGAGGATGAGACGCGCCTTTCCACCGGCTCCGACCCGCGTGATCCGGGCAAGCGCGCGGTGCGCATCGACGGCGAGACGGTCCCCGCCGCGCGCCTTCTGGAGCATGTGCGGCTGATCTGGCTGACCCCGGCGCAAGACCGCCTGTTCATCGAGGCGCGCGCGGAGCGATTGCGGTTTTTCGACCGGCTGGTCTATGCCGCCGAACCCTCGCATGCGGCCACGGTCAGCGCCTATGAAAAGGCTTTGCGCGAACGCTTGCGGCTGCTGACCGAAGGCCCGCTGGACGAGGCGTGGGTGAGCGTTCTTGAACAGCGCCTCAATGAACATGGCGCGCGCATGATCGCGAACCGCCGCGCCGCCGCCGAGGCCTTGCAGGCCGAGATCGAGACGCACCATTCCGCCTTTCCGAAAGCCGATCTGGACCTGATCGGCGCGCCTGACGAAGACGCTTTGACCGAAGGCTTCCACCGGGCGCGCGACAGGGACGCCGCCGCCGGGCGCTCGCTGTTCGGGCCACATCGCACCAATCTTACCGTCACGCACCGCGAGAAAAACCGTCCCGCCGCCGACTGCTCGACCGGCGAGCAGAAGGCGCTGTTGCTCAATATCATCCTGGCCCAAGGGGCAAGGCTCGCCAAAGGCGAGGGGGCGCGCCTGGCCGCCGTGCCGAACACGGCGAATCCGATCCTGCTGCTGGACGAAGTGGCGGCCCATCTCGACCCTTTGCGACGGCAGGCATTGTTTGACGAGACCCATGCTTTGGGCCTACAAACCTTCTTTACAGGCACGGATTTGAGCCTGTTTGACGGCCTTTCGGGCCGCGCGCTCGGCGTGCGAATAGAAGCCGGGCAAATGGTTGATTTTATTGAGTGAATGGACACCTCCGCATGAGCGAAGACACACCTGAGACCGAAACCGAAACCGTGCGCGAATATGGCGCTGATTCGATCAAGGTTCTGAAAGGTCTCGACGCGGTGCGCAAACGCCCCGGCATGTATATCGGCGACACCGATGACGGCTCCGGCCTGCACCACATGGTCTATGAGGTGGTGGACAACGCCATCGATGAAGCCCTGGCCGGACACGCCACGCGCGTCGAGGTGATCATCAACGCCGACGGCTCATGCTCGGTCAGCGATGACGGGCGCGGCATGCCGGTCGATATCCACGAAGGCGAAGGCGTCTCCGCCGCCGAGGTCATCATGACCCAGCTCCATGCGGGCGGAAAGTTCGACCAGAACAGCTATAAGGTCTCCGGCGGCCTGCACGGCGTCGGCGTCTCGGTCGTCAATGCGCTGTCGGACTATGTGGCGCTGAAAATCTACCGCAATGGCAAGGTATTTGAGGGCCGTTTCGAACTGGGCGACACGGTCGAAGCGATCCATGTCACCGGCGATGCGCCGATCCGCTCCGAAGGCCCCAAGGCGGGCGAGCCGCTGACCGGCACGGTGGTGACCTTCCTGCCCAGCCTGAAGACCGGCCCGGATACCGGCACCTTCGCCTTCATCGACTTTGATCGCAAGACGCTGGAACATCGCCTGCGTGAGCTAGCCTTCCTGAACTCGGGTGTGCATATCCGCTTCGCCGACTTCCGCGAGGCCGAGCCCTACGAAATCATCCTGCACTATGATGGCGGCGTGATAGAGTTCGTCAGGCACCTCGACAAGGCCAAGACTGCGATCATGAAGGAGCCGATCGCGGTGCGCGGCGTGCGCGACAAGATCGAGGTCGATCTGGCCCTGCAATGGAACGACTCGTACCACGAGACCATGCTGTGCTTCACCAACAACATCCCGCAGCGTGACGGCGGCACGCACCTGGCGGCCTTCCGCGGCGCCCTGACGCGCGTCATGGGCCAGTACATGGAATCGAGCGGCGCGGCCAAGCGCGAAAAGGTGTCGATCTCCGGCGAAGATGCGCGCGAAGGCCTGACCTGCGTGCTGTCGGTCAAGGTGCCGGACCCGAAATTCTCGTCCCAGACCAAGGACAAGCTGGTCTCCTCCGAAGTGCGCCCCGCCGTCGAGGGCCTTGTCTATGACAAGCTGTCGCAATGGTTCGAGGAGAACCCGAACGAGGCCAAGTCGATCGTCTCCAAGATCGTCGAGGCCGCCGCCGCGCGCGAAGCGGCGCGCAAGGCGCGCGAGCTGACGCGGCGCAAGTCGGCGCTCGACATCAATTCGCTGCCGGGCAAGCTGGCCGATTGTCAGGAACGCGATCCGGCCAAGTCGGAAATCTTCATCGTCGAAGGCGATTCCGCCGGCGGCTCGGCCAAGCAGGGCCGCAATCGCGAGAACCAGGCCATCCTGCCCCTGCGCGGCAAGATCCTGAACGTGGAGCGCGCGCGTTTCGACAAGATGCTGTCCTCAGATATGATCGGTACGCTGATCACGGCTTTGGGCGCAGGGATCGGGCGCGACGATTTCAATATCGACAAGTTGCGCTACCACAAGATCATCATCATGACCGACGCCGATGTCGATGGCGCGCACATCCGCACGCTTTTGCTGACCTTCTTCTATCGTCAGATGCCGGAAGTGATCGAGCGCGGCTACCTCTATATCGCCCAGCCGCCGCTCTACAAGCTGGCCAAAGGCAAGACCGCGCGCTACGTCAAGGACGACGGCGAACTCGACAACTATCTGATCGAGGAAGGTATTTCCGACGCGCACCTCGACCTGCGCACGGGCGAGCGCATCGCCGGACGCGATCTCGATGCTCAGGTACGCGCCGCCAAGAGCTTCAAGGCGACCGTGGACCGCCTGTCCTCACGCGCCCCGGCCTTCGCGCTGGAGCAGGCGGCGCTGGGCGGCCTGTTTGGCGCCAAGCCGGATCTGGTCAAGGTGGCGGCGCGTCTCGACCGTCTCAATCAGGACGGCGACGGCCCGTGGTCGGTCGAACCGGGCGTGACCGGTCAGGGTGGATACGTCTTCTCGCGCACCCGCCGCGGCGTGACCGAAAAGATCGTGCTCGACGACGCGCTGCTGCACGCGCAGGACGCCCGCCGTCTCGGCGAACGCGCCGATGCGCTGGGCGATCTTTACGACCAGCCGTCGATCTTTACGCGTAAAGAAAAGCCGACCGATATTCGCGGACCGCTCGACCTCGTCGCCGCCGTTCTGGATGCGGGCCGCAAGGGCATGACCATCCAGCGCTATAAGGGTCTTGGTGAAATGAACGCCGAGCAGTTGTGGGAAACCACGCTCGACAAGGACGCGCGCACCCTGCTTCAGGTCAAGGTCAACCATGCCGACGAAGCCGACGACATGTTCGCCAAACTGATGGGCGACCTCGTCGATCCGCGCCGCGACTTCATCCAGGAAAACGCCCTCGACGCCGAGGTGGACGCGTAAGGCAGGGGCAATTGCCCCTGCACCCGTAATGTTTGCAGAGCATGATAAACATCCTTCGCGCCTATCTCGACTTCCATCCTTCCGAGGCTGACACAGTCGAGCGCGCTCTGGCAGCTCTGAGCGCAACATCCGGCGATGTTTATGCGCGCTCCAGCTTTCCCGGCCATATCACGGCCTCGGCGCTGATCCCGCAGGGCCCAACTCAACACATGGCTTTGCTGACCATATGGCATCCGTTGATCAAGGCGTGGATTCAGCCGGGCGGACATGTCGATCCGGGCGAGACGCCGGTTGAGGCGGCCTTACGCGAGGCCGCCGAGGAGATCGGCTTCATGTGCGAGCTGATGCAGGACGACGATCTGCCGTTCGATATCGACTGCCATCTGGTTCCCGCCAACCCGAAGAAGGGCGAACCGGAGCATTACCATATCGACTTCCGCTATCTGATGCGGCCTGTGGCCCCGGCGGGCGAACCGGAACTGGCGACCGCCTGCATCCCGCTGGCGCATCTCGGCGCGGAATCGCCGTCGCTCGCACGGTTGGCGCAGAAGATGATAACGGTGGTATTTTAAGGCTTGCGACCTGCGCGCATAGGCGTAACCTTCTCCTCACGGGTCAAGACCCGTATTTACTCCCCGAACTCTGGTTCAGGGCTTGGGCACAGGCTCATGTGCCAAATATGAAAAGGCCCCTCAGGCGACTGAGGGGCCTTCATTATTTCCGTTTAACCGGAATTAATGCCGGAAGACGCGCGTGCCGGTGAAGACCATCGCGATCCCGGCTTCGTCGGCGGCGTCGATGACCGCCTGATCGCCGATCGAGCCGCCCGGCTGGATTACCGCCGTCGCGCCCGCCGCGACCGCTTCTAAAAGACCGTCAGGGAAGGGGAAGAAGGCTTCTGACGCGCAGGCCGAACCCTTGGCAAGGCTCTGAGACAGCCCCAGTTTTTCAGCGGCTTCGGCGGCGCGCAGGGAGGCGATGCGCGAGGAATCGCGGCGGTTCATCTGGCCCGCGCCGATGCCGACAGACCGTCCGTCCTTTGCATAGACGATGGCGTTCGATTTGACGTGCTTGGCGACGGTGAAGGCGAACAGCATGTCCTCGATCTCGGTCGGGGTTGGTTGCCGTTTGGTGACGACCTTCAGGTCCGCCGCCGTGACGCGCGCCGTATCGCGGCTCTGGACCAGCAGACCGCCCGCCACCGAACGGAAGACCTCGCCCTTGGCCAGCGGATCGGGCAGGGCGCCGGTGACCAGCAGGCGCAGGTTCTTCTTGGCCGCGAACACGGCGACCGCGTCGTCATCGACCTCCGGCGCGACCACGACCTCGGTGAAGATCTCGACGATCTTTTCAGCGGTCGCCTTGTCGAGGCGGCGGTTGAGCGCAACGATGCCGCCAAAGGCCGAGACGGAATCGCATTCCAGCGCGCGCTGATAAGCGGTAATCAGGTCTGGGCCGGTCGCCACGCCGCACGGATTGGCGTGCTTGACGATCACGCAGGCCGCACTCTGAGCCGGGTCGAATTCGGCAACCAGTTCGATGGCCGCGTCCGTGTCGGCGACATTGTTGTAGCTCAGTTCCTTGCCCTGAAGCTGCTTCGCCGTGGCGACGCCGGGACGATCCTCGGAGGTGCGATAAAAGGCCGCCGACTGGTGCGGATTTTCGCCGTAGCGCATGGTTTGCAGGCGCGCGCCAGCGATGGTCTTGCGTTCCGGATAGGCGTCGCCCAACTGACCGGCAAACCAGGTCGAGACGGCGGAATCATAGGCCGCCGTGCGCGCAAACGCCTTGGCCGCCAGCGATTTGCGCAAGGCCATGTCGGTCGCGCCCTTGGCCTTGATCGCGGCCAGAACCTCGTCCATGCCCGCCTTATCGACGCAGATGGCGACATAAGGGTGGTTCTTGGCCGAGGAGCGGATCATGGCCGGGCCGCCGATGTCGATATTCTCGATGGCGGCCTCGAAGGCGCCGCCTCCGGCCACGGTCTTTTCGAACGGATAGAGATCGATCCAGACGATGTCGATGGGCTGGATATTGTGTTCTCTGAGCGCCTTGGCGTGGTCCGGCGCATCGCGATAGGCCAAAAGCGCGCCATGCACCATCGGGTGCAGGGTCTTGACGCGACCATCCATCATTTCCGGAAAGCCGGTAATATCCGCCACATCCCTGACCGGCAGGCCCGCCTTGTCGATGGCCGCGCGCGTGCCGCCGGTCGAGATCAGTTCGACCCCGGCGGCGACCAGAGCCTGGGCGGCTTCGATCAGCCCGGCCTTGTCGGACAGCGAGATCAGCGCGCGCTTCGGGGTGACGAGATCGGCGGCGGGGGGAAAGTCGGGCGCGGCGGGCATGGCGAAATCCGTAAACTGACAGGGAAGGAATGCCGCGCGGTTTACACGACCGGCCCGGCTTTGCCAACCTTTCGGAAGCGTTTCGCCACCGCCGCGGCCGCGAGACTTACCCGCGCGTATTGGTGGCGCGCACGTCGTAGGCGGCGAAGGTCGCCATGGTCAGAATTTTCGACACCGAATCCGACAACTGGCAGATCTGCACCGGCTTGGAGAGGCCCAGCAGCAGCGGGCCGACCACGGTGGCGCCGCCCAGGGCCTCGATCAGCTTGGTCGAGATCGAGGCCGACTGGATGGCGGGCATGACCAGCACATTGGCGGGCGCGGTCAGGCGCTGGAACGGATAATTGTCCCAGCGCGCCGGATCGAGCGCGACATCGGGCGGCATATCGCCTTCGAACTCGAAATCGACGCCGCGCTGTTCCAGCAGCGCCACCGCCTGCTTGACGCGCGCCGAGCGTTCGCCCGACGGATTGCCGAAGGTCGAATAGCTCATAAAGCCGACGCGCGGCGTGTGGCCCATGGCGCGCACCGCCATCGCCGCTTCGACCGCGATATCGCCCAGTTCTTCGGGCGATGGCGTCTCGGCGACCGTGGTGTCGGCGATGAACAGGGTTCGGCCCTTGGCCAGAACAATGGAGAGGCCCATAATGCGGCCGTCCGGCGCCGGATCGACGACGCGCAGCACATCGGTCAGCGCCTGGTCGAAGGCGCGCGTCACGCCGGTCACCATGCCGTCGGCGTGGCCCGACACCACCATGGCGGCGGCGAAGGAGTTGCGGTCGAGATTGATCAGGCGATCGACGTCGCGCTTCAGATAGCCGCTGCGTTGCAGCCGCGAATAGAGAAGCTGGGAATAGGCGGCGTTGCGGTGCGACAGGCGGGCATTGATGATTTCGATGCCCTCTTCGGTCGGGTCGATGCCCGCCGCGCGCATATTGTCCTCAATCAGATTTTCGCGACCGCACAGGATCGGCGTGCCGAGGCCCTGCAGCTTGAAGGCGTGGGCGGCGCGGATGACACGGATATCCTCGCCCTCGGCGAAGACGATGCGGCGCGGCGCGCGTGAACGCACGCTTGAGGTGATGTTCTGTAAAAAGCCCGCCGACGGATCGAGCCGCTGCTCCAGACGCTTGCGATAGGCGTCCATATCGTCGATCGGCTTGCGCGCCACGCCGGTCGCCATCGCGGCCTGCGCTACGAAGGGCGGCACGTACCAGATCAGGCGCGGATCGAAGGGCGAGGGGATGATATAGTCCTTGCCGAACTTCAGATGGCGGCCCTGATAGGCGGCGGCGACCTCGTCCGGCACGTCTTCGCGCGCCAGTTGCGCCAGAGCGCGCGCCGCGGCCAGCTTCATATCGTCATTGACGCGGCGGGCGCGCACATCGAGCGCGCCGCGGAAGATGTAGGGAAAGCACAGGACGTTGTTGACCTGGTTCGGATAGTCCGAGCGGCCCGTGGCGACGATGGCGTCGGAACGCACCTTCGCCACTTCTTCCGGCGCGATTTCCGGGTCCGGATTGGCCATGGCGAAGATGATCGGATTGGGCGCCATGGTCGCGACCATGTCCGGCGTCAGTACGCCCTTGGCCGACATGCCCAGAAACACATCCGCGCCGACCATGGCTTCAGCCAGGGTGCGCTTGGGCGTGTTGGTGGCGTGGACCGACTTCCACTGATCCATATCGACGCTGCGGCCTTCATAGACGACGCCGTGAATATCGACGACCGTGGTGTTCTCCTTGCGCACGCCCAGAGCCTTGACCAGCGACAGAGACGACAATCCCGCCGCGCCCGCGCCGCATAGCACGACCTTGATGTCTTCGATCGCCTTGCCGGTGATTTCCAGCGCATTGATCAGGCCCGCCGCGCAGATAATGGCCGTACCGTGCTGATCGTCGTGGAAGACGGGAATATCAGCCATGTCCTGCAAGGCCGATTCGATGATGAAACATTCCGGCGACTTGATGTCTTCCAGATTGATGCCGCCGAAAGCCGCCGTGATGTTCTTGACGACCGTGATGAACTCATCCGGATCCTGCGTGGCGACCTCGATGTCGAAGCTGTCGATGTCGGCGAAGCGCTTGAACAGGACGCTCTTGCCCTCCATGACCGGCTTGGAGGCCAGGGCGCCCAGATTGCCGAGTCCGAGAATGGCGGTGCCGTTGGTGATCACCGCCACCATGTTGCGCTTGGCGGTGTAGTCATAGGCGGCGTCGGGGTTCTCAGCGATCTTGCGCACGGGCACGGCCACGCCCGGTGAATAGGCCAGGGCCAGATCGCGCTGCGTCGCCATCGGCTTGGTCGGCGCCAGGGCGATCTTCCCCGGCTGCGGGTACTGGTGCAGATTAAGCGCTTCTTCGTCGCTGAAGGTCTGTTTTTCGGTCGGCATTGGATGATGACTTTCACTCAGGCCGGTGGAGTCCGGCTCATGATTTTGTATGATAATAACGGGCGTTTTGCGGCTAAGTCTTAGAGCAAGATCAAGGGGTTATAAAGGCACTAAATCTTACAAAAGGTTTCTTTCGCCGTTCATTCAAGACCAAATCTTCCCTAGCGGGAATTAAATTGTCTGACAAGTCTTGCGGCGCGCATTTTCGCATCCGTGTTTTACACATATTCCCGCTGGCGCGCCCCTTTCCGCCACGGTTAACTCAGGTTAACGTGGCGCGCATGAACG
>DATMTF010000117.1:0-2557 GCA_035565015.1 Asticcacaulis sp.
TATTATCCATTTTTACGAATTCCAAATTCGCTTTTATGGTTTGTTGTGTTTCGGGGCAGGCCGCCAGCTATGGCGGGGTAGCGACTCATCGGGAGGGTCATGTATGCAGGGTACATCCATAAATCTGAATGCGCACGGCGAAATTTCGACGGGCCGTTCCTCGCGCCGTCGGCTGACGAAGGCGCAGATTACGGAGATCGCCAGTCTGCGCGAACGGGGTTGGGCGACGCGCGCCCTGGCGCTGCGTTTCGGCGTCACGATCAGTCTGGTTGAATGGCACTGTTTGCGTCTGGGCGCTGAGGCGCCGAAAAGTCGGTACGCGCTGCGCAGCGTGCCGCAGGCGCCGCAAGCCTATCTGCGCGCCGGACGTTGGGTGCGCCTCTATACTCAGGAAGAGGATGCGCGCCTGCTGGCTATGGCGCGCGAAGGGCGACCCGAACGCCAGATCGCCAAGGCTTTGCAGCGCAGCGCGACCTCAGTGGCCGGGCGGCTGATGGTTTTGGCGCGACGTGAGGCGCGAGCGGAAATCTGATAGCGCCGCCATGACGGGATCAGAGTGAAGGCGGAAGGTGCGGGGGCGCCTTCCGCCTTTTTCATATCCGTCTGTCTGCAATCGGCTCCCTTGCGGAAGGATAACGATGTTCGTTGTCCGTTCTATCCACAGTGTGTGAATAAGTAGAAATCGGGGTTTAAAACTCAATTTAGAGTCATTCAGAGTCATTGCATCCCATTTAAGCCCATGTTAACCCTGTTCAGTCCGAGTGATTTGGCCGGAGGGGCTGAAATTACGCGTTCGGGCGTGTGAAGACAGGGAGCGGGCCTGAAAGGCGCGACAAGCGGGCAGTGTTTCTCTCCAGCCATGAGAAGCCTTTGGATGCGAAGCGGCGGATATTGGTGCCGCAGGACTTTCGCGCGTCCGCGCTCGTTCCGCATGACGATGTCGAACCCTTCGAGGGCTTGTACTGCTTCGCCGCCATTGATGCGGCCTGTATCGAGTGCGGCGGCGCGGCCTTCTTCGCCGGCTATCGCGACGTCATCAACGCCATTCCGAAATTCACCCCGGCGCGCAAGGCTATGGAGCACCGCATCTACGCCGCCATGCAGCGCCTGAGCTTCGACACCGCCGGGCGCATTACCCTGCCGGAAGCGCTGTGTGAGCGCTTTAATCTCCATGGCAATGTGCTGATTGCGGGCCTGGGCGATTCGTTCCAGATATGGAATCCGGACGCCTACAAGACCTATATGGCCGAGCAGGAGGCGCTGGTCAGCGCCGCCTTCACGGGCGCGGGAGGCTTGTAATGTCGCAAGACGCGCACGCCTCCGTCCTGTTGCCTGAAGTGCTTGAAGCGCTCGGCGATGTTTCGGGTAAGCTGGTGGTTGACGGCACCTTCGGAGCGGGCGGCTATACCCGCGCGATTCTGGCGCGCGGGGCTAATGTCATAGCCTTCGATCGCGACGCCCGCGTCAAACCGTTCGTCGAGGCCGTGACCAGGGATTATCCGCAGCGCTTCCGCTGGGTGAATCGGCGCTTCTCTGAAATGGCCGATGGTTTGGCGGAATTGGGTGAGGCGGCGTGCGACGCCATCGTTCTGGACATCGGCGTATCGTCTATGCAGCTCGATCAGGCTGAGCGCGGCTTCTCCTTCATGCGCGACGGACCGCTGGACATGCGCATGAGCATTGAGGGCCGCAGCGCCGCCGATATCGTCAACGAAGATGACCGCGACGAGATTGCGCGCATCCTGTGGCTGTACGGCGAGGAGCGCAGGTCGCGCGCCATCGCCGCCGCCATCTGCCGCCGTCGTGAGGAAAAGCCGTTCACGCATACGCTCGATCTGGCCGAAGTGATCGAAAAAGCGCTTGGGGGGCGGCGCGGCGCGCCCGTGCATCCGGCGACACGCAGCTTCCAGGCGCTGCGCATCATGGTCAATGACGAACTGGGCGAACTTGAGGCGGCGCTGGAAACTGCGGAGACCTTGTTGCGCCCCGACGGCGTGCTGGCCGTGGTCACCTTCCATTCGCTGGAAGACCGCATCGTCAAGACCTTTCTCAATGAACGCGCGGGTCGTATTCCGTCCGGTTCGCGCCATGCGCCGCAGCGCGCACGCACAGAAACGCCGCTTTACGAGCTGATCACGCCCAAGGCGGTGCAGGCCTCCGACGCCGAGGCCGCCGTCAATCCGCGCGCGCGTTCGGCCAAGCTGCGCGCCGCGCGCCGCACCGAGGCGCCGGTTCCGCAACCTAAAGGGACGCGCCGATGAGTGGTTTTCTGCGCCTGTTCGAGCGCCGTGTGCGCGGCGTGCGCCTGATTGAACTGGTTGGGCTGGTGCTGGTCTTCGGCATGATCTTCTGGGTCTGCCTGTCCAAGGCGCGTGAAGGCGACGATATTCGCCGCATGAATGATCTCGATCAGCAGATCGCCGACGAACAGACGGCGGTGAACGCGCTCAGGATCAAGGTGTCGCAGCTTGAGCGTCCGGAGCGGCTGGAAAATCTGGCCACCGGACTGCTCGATATGAAGCCGGTCGATCCGGCGCATGAAACCGACATCAGCGGC
>DATMTF010000118.1:0-12614 GCA_035565015.1 Asticcacaulis sp.
ATCGACCCCACGCCCCTTAACGCAAGCCGCGCCATGACCGACCGCCTCCTCCCCTTCGATGCCCCGCTGGAACGCCTCAAGGCGCTGCATCCCAAGCTGATCGACCTGAATCTCGACCGCATGCTGCGCGTCTGCGCGGCGCTTGGCGACCCGCATCTGAAACTGCCGCCGGTTGTGCATGTCGCGGGCACCAACGGCAAGGGCTCGACCCTCGCCTTCCTGCGCGCCATGGCCGAAGCCGCCGGTCTGCGTGTGCATGTCTATACCTCGCCGCACCTCGTCCGCTTCGCCGAGCGCATCCGGCTGGCCGGTCGTCTGATCACGGACGATCAGCTTGCCGATGTGCTGAACCGGGTCGAAGCCGCCAATGCGGGCCAGCCCCTGACCTTCTTCGAATCGACCACGGCGGCGGCCTTTCTGGCCTTTGCCGAGACGCCCGCCGATCTGGTGCTGCTGGAAACCGGCCTTGGCGGGCGGCTCGACGCCACCAATATTATCCCCCACCCGCGCCTGACCGTCATCACACCGATCGACTACGACCATCAGGCCTTTTTGGGCAACGAACTGAGCCAGATCGCGCGTGAAAAGGCGGGCATATTCAAACGCGGAACCCCTGCCCTGTCAGCGCGCCAGCCTGACGAGGCGCGCGACGCGCTGGAGCGTCAGGCGCTCAAACTCGGCGTCGATCTGAGGATCATGGGCGAAGGCTTCGATGGCTGGCGCGAGGGCGAACGGCTGATCTTTCAGGACGAGGACGCTCTTTATGATTTTCCCGCTCCCGCCCTGCCCGGCGCGCATCAGTTTGATAATGCGGCGCTGGCTATCAAGGCGGCGTTGAGGCTGGATATTCCGCCCGACGCCATCGAACGCGGCCTGCAAACCGCGACCTGGCCCGGCCGGTTGCAGCCGATCAAGGCCGGACCTTTGCGCGACGCCCTGCCCGATAAGGCGTCCGAACTGTGGCTCGATGGCGGGCACAACCCCCACGCCGCGCGCGCCCTGCGCCGCTTTATCGACGTCATGCAGGATCGCGACCCCAAGCCGCTGCATATCATCTGCGGCCTGATCAATACGAAGGACGCTTCGGAATTTTTCGCTGAACTGGAAGGGCTGAAGGCCGATCTCGCCTGCGTCGCCTTCTCCAGCGACGCGGCCATTCCGCCCGCCGAACTGGCTGAAAAGGCGCACTCGCACGGGCTCAAGGCCAATGTCGCGGAAAGTCCGCTTGCCGCTATTCAGGCCCTGCCGCCCGGCCCGCGCCGCGTGCTGATCTGCGGCTCGCTCTATCTGGCGGGCGACGTGCTGGCCTTGTCGCCGGAGACATGGCCGATTTGATTTTGAACCACGGAAACCACGGAAAGCACGGATAGGAAATTTAATATCTTTCCGTGTTTTCCGTGTTTTCCGTGGTCAATAAAAAACCCCGCCGCAGAACGACGGGGTTCAATCTCAAAGACGACCGAAATCACGCGATTTCGTTTTCGCCCAGCCATTCCAGCAGCTTGGCCTTGGGCATGGCGCCGACCTTCATTGAGGTCATCTGGCCGCCTTTGAACAGCATCATGGTCGGGATGCCGCGCACGCCGAAGCGCGACGGCGTCATCGGGGAATCCTCGATGTTCAGCTTGGCGATCTTGACCTTGTCGCCAAGGCCATCGGCCAGTTCCTCAAGGATCGGCGCGATCTGCTTGCACGGGCCGCACCATTCGGCCCAGAAATCGACCAGAACCGGCGTGTCGGACTTGAGCACATCGGCTTCAAAGCTGTCATCGGTGATCTTGTGCGTCGCCATATCTGGCTCCCTTCAAAACAAATTCAGCCCCAAATGTAGGCATGACGGCGACAGAAATCAACGCGCCAGAATTTCGCTGAGCCTGAGATTTACTAACGCCTCGCTTAAGGGGGTCAGCTTCGGTCCGTCGGTCCATAACAGCGCCGCCTCGATGGCCTTGTCCGGGTGGATTTGGCGCAGCAGGGCGACATAGCCGGCCATCTGGCGCTGATAGGCGATGGCCGCATCCTCGGCGCGGTCGGGCGCGGGGCGGTTGGACTTATAGTCGATGATCAGGACGCGATCCGGCGCGATGACCAGCCGGTCGATGCGGCCGGACAGCATGACCTTTTCGCCCGACGCATTGACGCCGATCTGCCCGGCCAGGGCGATTTCAGGCTTTGAACCGGGACCGAAGGCCTCGGCAAAGCGGTCGTGTTCCAGCACCGTCAGCACGGCCTGCGCCATCTCCTGCCGCTGCGCCGGAGTGAGGTCCGGCTGGCGCATCAGATAACGCGCGGCGATATCGGCGCGGCTGTCGGGCGCGACTTCGGGCAGGATTTCAAACAGCTTGTGGATCAGCTCGCCGCGCCGGTAGCGGCCCAGACCATTGGCCTGCGCCAGCGGCGACGGCGCGCGCTCGTCTTCGCCGCGTTCCTCCTCGCCCATCTGCGATACGGCGCGCCAGCGTTCGAGATCGACCTGCGCCTGCGGCACGTCGTTGAGCGCGAAGGCGGGCAGGACGACCGGGAGCGTCACGGCTTCGGCTTCCGGCGTCAGGGCGGGCGAACGCTGGCCATAGGCGCGGATGGCGGCCTCTTGCGTCATCTCCTGATCGTCAAAGGGCGCGTGAAGTCGAATGACCTCCCCACCGCCCTCCATCCGGTCGAAGGCCTGATCCAGCAGATCATACCAGCCGGAGAAGCGCCCCGCCTTCGGCGTCTTCTTGCCCGCAAAACCGCACAGGGTCAGCCGGTCGCGCGCCCGCGTCAGCGCCACGTACAAAAGCCGAAGACCTTCCTGTTCATCGCGCGCCGTCTTGTCGTCGCGTAAGACCGTGATGCGCGCCACGTCGTCGCCGCGCTTGCCGGTCAGATACAGTTCGTCCGCGCCGGTGATCAGCAGGTCGTCATTGCGCGCGCTCATGTGCTGCGGCCCGATGGGCAGGATGACCCACGGCGCCTCCAGTCCCTTGGAGCCATGCACGGTCATGACGCGCACCGATCGCGCGCCCTCCTCCTGCTCGCGCTTGACCTGAACAGCGCGGAACTCAAATAGATCAAGACACGCGGCAAGCCCGCCGTCGCCCGCGCCCTCGCCTTGCAGGGCCAGGGCCAGAGT
Organism: Asticcacaulis sp.; assembly: GCA_035565015.1. Taxonomy (GTDB): domain Bacteria; phylum Pseudomonadota; class Alphaproteobacteria; order Caulobacterales; family Caulobacteraceae; genus Asticcacaulis. The sequence continues at coordinate 3,113 of DATMTF010000118.1, forward strand.
CTCCTCCAGCACGTCCTCACATTCGTCGCCAAGGCGGGTCAGGAAGCGCTGCTTGACGCTGCGCCCCGCCGCATCGCGCCGGTTCAGAACGCGCGACAAAAAATCGAAACCGCTCATAGACCGTGACAGCCGCGCCGCCCAGGCCAGCAGGCTGCGCGCCTCGACAAAGCGCGGCGTCTCGTCGCCATATTCGCGCAAGGCGCGCCACAACGAGCCTTTGCGCCCGTACGCCAAAGTGAACAGATCGTCTTCGCTCAGATCGCACAGGGGGCTGCGCAGCACGCAAGCCAGGGCCAGATCGTCCTGCTGGCGTAAGCAAAACCGCATCAGGGCGCGCAAGTCCTGAAAGGCGATATGGTCGGCCAGCTTGAGCCGGTCCGCCCCCGACACCGGCACGCCCGCCATCTTCAGTTCACGGATGATATGCTCGAACAGGGCGTCGCGCTTGCGCACCAGGATCAGCACATCGCCCGCATGCAGCGGCCTTGGCGTCTCGGTCTTTTTTTCATAGACGACGCGCCCGGCGCGGATCTCGTCGCGCACCACGCCTGCGATCTGGCGCGCCAGCCGTTTGGTCGCCGGATCGCTGACCGGTTGATCGACCGGCGCGTCGAAATCGTCGGCCTCGGCCTCAGGCGCGTCGATGGGCTGGACCAGCGGCCACAGCTCGACAAAGCCCTGCGGGCCTTCGCGGCGCGGCTGGTGTTCGATGCGTTTGCCGGTGAAGTTGAGCGCGGCGGCCAGTTCGGGCGTGGCGAACACCGCATCGACGAAGCCGAGCAGTTCGGGCAGAGTGCGCCACGATTCGACGAGATCGGGCGCGACGAAGATTTGGCCCGCCCCGCGCGCCAGCGCTTCGAAGGCCTGGCTCTCATCGAGGAAGATTTCCGGTCGCGCGCCCTGAAAGCCGTAGATGGACTGCTTTTCGTCCCCGACTGCGAAGACGGTGCGCACGGCGTCGTGCTCGCGGCCCGAAAAGAATTCGCCCGCCAGAGCCTTGACGATGCTCCACTGATCCTCGGACGTGTCCTGCGCCTCATCGACCAGAATATGCTCCAGCCCGCCGTCGAGCTTGAACAAGACCCACAAAGACATGTCGCCTTCGAGCAGCAGACGGCGCGTGCGCTCGATCAGATCGGCAAAATCGAGCGCGCCCTCGGCCTGTTTGCGCATCTGATAGATGCCGCTGAACGCGCCGAAAAGCAGCACGGCGTCGAGCGTGTCCTGCGCGATCTCGGCGGCTTTCAGCGTCTCGATCAGCTCAAGAATCTCGCGTCCCAGCCGGTCCATCAGCAGGGCGTCGGCGGTCGCGGTCTCTTTGGTGTAAGGGGTCTTGCGCGGCTCGCCCTTGCCGGTCAGAAACACGCCCCGGATCAGGTCGAGATCGAAACGTCCGTCCTGATGGAAGCGCACATGCAGGTCGAGAAAAGCCTGTCCGGCGTCGCGATTGGTTTTGGACGATCCGTTTGACAGGGCGGCGGCCAGATCGCGAATGACCTGCCATTCCAGCCGCGCTACATAGGCGTCGAGGCAGTCCTTCGTCGTACAGACGCCGCCGAGACCGAGCCGCCGGAACAGCTCATCCCGCCAGTCCGGACGTGCGGTCATCGCCTCGAAACGCTGACGCAAAGCCTCGTGCTGGACGACGAACTGGCCGATCAGCTTCTCGAAATTGGCGGTCTTCAGCTTACGGATCAATCGCGTGCGCGCTTCGACCAGCGTTTCGGAAGCATCGAGCGTCAGAAGGTCGTTGATCGCGGCCTGCGCCAGGGCGCGGCCCTTGAGATCGTCCATGATCTCGAAGGCGGGCGACAGGCCGGCCTCCAGAGGGAAGCGGCGCAGCAGCTTTTCGCAAAAGGCGTGCAGGGTCTGGATCTTCAGCCCGCCCGGCGTCTCCAGCGCGCTGGCGAACAGGGCGCGGGCGCGGCCCAGATCGTGCGTCGCCTCATCGATCCCCGCCAGATCGGCGGCCAGATCGGCGTCGTTGGCGACCGCCCAGCCGCCGAGCCGCTCGAACAGACGGCCCTGCATTTCGGCGGCGGCGGCCTTGGTGTAGGTCACGCACAATATGCGTTCGGGCCGCGCGCCGTTGAGCAGCAGCCGCGCCACGCGATTGACAAGGGTGGAGGTCTTGCCCGACCCGGCATTGGCGGTCAGAAATGCCGTGGCCTTCGGATCGGCGGCGATGTTCTGGGCGTCAGCCATCGCTGTCCTCCGTGTCCGGAACAGCGTCCTCATCGCCGAGCACATGCCATTCGTAAAGCCGCGCCAACTGGTCGTAATCGCCGCCGCGCTGCGCCATATATTGCGGCTTTTCCCACGACGGATAGCCGGTGCGTTCGTCGGCATAGCGGTCGAGGCGGCGTTGCAGACTCAGAAGCGCGGCGCCGGCGGCGGCTTCGCTGCTGACCGTTTTGATCTGCGCCTGCCGCGCGCGCGCCTCATCCGGCTTGACCTGCACATAGACCAGATCGCCAAGGCTGCGTTCGGGCAGATTAGCAAAGCCGCCGGCGCGCGCAATCGCCGCCGTCAGGGTGAGCTGCGGGTAGAAACCCGCGCTGACCGCCTTGGCGGACGGAAGCTGGCCCGTCTTGAAATCGAGAATGTCGACGCCCTCCTCGCGGACCTCGATGCGGTCGGCGCGCGCCGTCAGGCGAAACGGCCCGGCCTTGGTTGTGAGCGTCAGTTCGCCCGCCTGCTCGACATGCAGGCGCGGCTTCTGTTCGCGGCGCGCCATCTCAAAGTTCACAACGCCGCGCGCCATGCCGTCCAGCAAAGGCGCCTGCATGGCCATCTGGGCGGGCGACAGCCGGGTTTTGGCCAGTTCCTCAGCGAGCATGCGGGTGAGCCACGTTACACCCGCTTCACCGAGCGGCGCATCCTCAAGCACAAAGCGCTCAAGGCTTTCATGGATCGCCGTGCCGCGCTGGCGCGCCTCGACCGGTTCATTGGGCCGGTCCATCGGTTTCAGCTTCAGAATGCGCTTGGCGTAAATGGCGTAGGGATCGCGCACCCAGGTTTCGATATCGGTGACGGGCAGTTCATCGGGGCGGGCGGCCACGGGCGGTTTCGGCGCAGGCCGCGCGGCGGATTTCAGCGCATCGGGTTTGTCCGGCAGGCCGGCATCGAGCGCGCGCGCCCATGCCAGCAGGTCCGGTCGTGAAGGCAGGCTTAACTTTGCGCCCTTGCACAGGGTTTGCAGCCGCCACAGCCAGCGCGACGCCACGGCGGGCTCGCCTTCGCGGCGTTTGCGCGTGATCAGAAAGGCTTCCGGCGCGGCGGCGGCCTGCAGGAAATCGTGCGCCGACAGGCCGGTGCGGCGCTCCGGCGTCGGCAGGCCCAGCCGTTCGCGCATCGGACGCGACAGAAAGGGATCGACCTCCGGCGCGGGCGGCCACACGCCTTCTTCGAGCCCGGCCAGGATCAGCCGGTCGGCGCTGACCAGACGCGCCTCCAGCGCGCCGAGGATCAACAGGCGCGGATGGGTGTTGCCGCCGGTGCGCACCTTGGCCTGATGCAGCAGGGCGTCCAGCACATGCACGAGGTCGGACAAGCCCTTGACCGCAAACCCTTCGCCCTCATGCAGCAGTTCGGCCAGCAGCGACGCCGCCTGTGCGCCCGGCGCCCCGGCCCACAGAGCGTCGCCCGCCAGATGCTCGGCCAATGTGACGAAGGCCTGCACCGATGTGGCCAGATCGGCATGCGTCGCCGCGACAACCGGCTGGATCGCGTCATAATAGTCCGTCCACAGACGAAATGCCTCGGCATCGGGCGTGTGTGCGGCGGCGAGGGCGGCGAGAATATCGTCCCGCCCGTTTGGCGTCGCGCCGCGCAAGGCGAGCTTTTCCAGCCCGCGCAGGCCGGGATGGTCCTCGAACCGGCTTAAAGGGTTGCCGAAAAGGTCGAGCAGCCGCACCGGATCGACCGGGTTTTGCAGCAGGCTGAGAAGATCGCTTAAAAAACGTCCGACCGGCGCATTGGTCAGGGGTTCGCCCGCCGAGGAATCCGGTTGCAGCCCCCAGCGCGACAGCCGCGCCGTAACACGCCGGGCAAGGCTTAGGTCGGGCGTGATCAGGGCCGCCGTCTTGCCGGGCGTCTCAAGCGTTTCGCGCATCAAAAGCGCGATGATGCTGGCCGCCTCCTCATCGCGCGCCGTTTCGATCAGGCTTAAGCCTTCCAACCCGCGCGCCAATATATCGCCCTCGGCGGCGCGCAGCCGTTCGATCTGGGCGCGCCAGTCCCTGGTCGCCTCGGCGGGACGCAAGGCTTCATTGAGCAGACGGCGGCGCGCTTCCGGCGCGCGCGTCGTCTCCAATGAGCCGGGCCACAAGCCGATCTGATCGCGCGTCACGCCGTTACGGTCCAGCATGCGCTTCATGGTGTTCTGCGGGTGCGATTCCCCGATCAGCCGCCAGGCGTCTTCGGCCAGGGACAGATCGACGCCGGGCAGCACGACGCAGCCTTTCGGCGCGCGCGCGATCACGCCGGCCAGATCAGCCATGCTGGGCGCCGAGCCGGTGGTGCCTGCCAGAACGAGGGGGGCCTGCGGCGGATGCTCCGCCCACTGATCAACCAGCCTGCGGATCAATACGACCTGGCGCTGCGACGGGTCCATCAAGCCCAGCTCGTTCAGGCGCTGCGGCCACAGGCGCGCGGCGATGGCGAGGAAGCGCGCCGAGACCTGCCAGTGTTCGGCCCATGCCTCCAGCACATATTGCGCCTGACCTTCGCCGGTCACCAGAGCGTCGAGTTTATCGCCCGCGTCGATTTCCTCCAGAGCCAGCGCGTCGAAGAACTTGGCCAGGCTGTCGGCCAGATCGAGCGCGCGGCGGGCGCTCAAATTCGCGTCATGGTGCGCGCTGATCAATCGCGCCAGCTCGAAGCGGCGGCGTAAAGAGGACAGGGCCGGGGGCAGGTCGAGCGCCAGAGCGTCGAGATCGAAGGGCGGCTCGCCCTCATCCAGATCGCCGATGGCGCGGATCTGCGGCAGCAGCAGCGCGCCGCCCTTGGCCAGCCCGGAAAAGGCCCGCGCCATGGCGCGCGCACCGCGGCGGGTGGGGGTGAGAATCTGCGCGTCCGACAAGCGCGCGCCGAGATCGGCGTCCAGACCGGCGGCGAGGTCTTTCAGCACGTCGCGACCCGCCGGAATCGTGAACCAGCGCGGGCCGGGGCTGTCGAACAGCCCGCTCATCGGCCCGTAAGGCGCGCTTCGGCGGCGTCGCGTGCGGCGGGATCGCCGACATGCATCCAGTCGCCGTGCATGACGACGCCATGCAGGCGGTCCAGCGGCGCGATCCGACGCCAGATTTGGGCCAGCGAGAAGGCGGCCTCCGGCTCATGATCGACGAGGAACGGTTGGGTGATATGCACGCCCATATAGTTGAGCGGCGCGGCGGGGGCGTCGCCGCGGAAGGCGAGGGCGCCGTGCGCGTCCATGAAAAAATCGCCCGCGCCGTCAAAGCCCGTGGTCTGCGCCATATTCGCCAACAGCAGACATGCGTCCATCTCCTCCGGCTTCCAGGCGGCGGCAAGGCGATCCAGCGCATCGTTATCGCCGGTCCAGACGCTGTCGGTATTGGCGACCCAGATCGGATCGTCGCCCAGCAGGGCGCGCGCCTTTTTCAGTCCTCCGCCGGTTTCCAGCAGGGCCGCGCGCTCGTCGGAAATGACGATGTCGAGGTCGGCGCGCGTCTTTAAGTGCGCCTCAAGCTTATCGGCGAAATAGTGGACATTGACCACGAAACGCCTGGCGCCCGCCGTCTTGAGCCGGTCCAGCATATGATCGAGCAGGGTCTTGCCCGCCACCTCGACCAGAGATTTGGGCTTATCGTCGGTCAGGGGCCGCATGCGCGTGCCAAGGCCCGCTGCCAAAATAAAGGCGGTGTCGGGCGCCTGTCTCATGCCGCGATCCGCTCCGCAAACCTGTGGCGGTTAAACCAGCCAAGCAGCCCCTCCATGCCGGGCTGGCGCAGGTTGCGGCCGATATGCCGCCACATGCGCGGCATGAAGGCCTGGTATTTCGGTTTGGAATCGCGCACAACGAGACGCGCGAAAATGCCGAGGATGCGCGCCTCGTTCAGCGTCGCCAGAGCGGCATAGTCAGCCATAAAGGCGTCACGGTCGATATGTGGGCGCAGAGAGAAATAGTGGTCGAGCGCGGCGGCCTCCAGCTCCGGCGCGACATCGCGGCGCGCGTCCTGCAACAAAGACAGCAAGTCCCAGCTTGGATGGGCGCGCAGACAGTCCTGAAAATCGATCATGCCGACGCGCGCCGCGCCGTCGCGATCCGGCAGCCACAACAGGTTTTCGGCGTGATAGTCGCGGTGGATAAAGGCCGTCGCCCCCGCCTCGGCGCGCTGGCGCAGGGGTGCCCACAGAGCCTCCCACTCGGCGGCGGCGTCATTGCTGATCGCTACGCTGGCGTCGAACTTCGGGAACCATTCGATGAACAGGTCGGCGCCGGTCTTCAGCGCCAGATCGTCATAGGACAAAAGCGGCCAGCCATATTCACCGTCAGGCGACAACACTTCCGGCGGGATCAGCTCATGCAGCCGCGCCTGCGCCTCTATGGCCGAGAGATAAAGCGGCGTTTCGTCCTGACCGCGCTCGATCAGGCGCGCAAACAGGTCGTCGCCCAGGTCTTCGCTGATCAGCAGGCCGTTGGCGGCGTCCACCTCGTAAATCTCCGGCGCCGACAACCCCTGCGCGCGCAGATAGTTGGAGGCGGCGACAAAGGCCTCGATCCGTCCTGCCGCCAGCCGCGCCATCGCATTATAGCCGGAGGCGCGGCGCTCATCTTTGGTTTCATGCAGACGGCATGGCTGGCTTTCCAGCGCGGGCGGCTGGTCCATCAGCATGAACGTCTTGCCATCGGCGCGCGTCAGCCGCTCATAGCGCCGCGTCGAGGCGTCGCCCGGCAGGGGCTGACGTTGCGCGTCGGCGAATCCGGCGCTGAGCAGGAAGCTTTGTTTGATCGCTTCCCGGTCGATCGTGTCGTTCATAAAATGTCCCTGAACCGGCCCATGGGCGTAATGGTGGCGATCCGCCCCTTGCCTGCGTCCGGAAAATTGGTCTTATCGGCCTGTTCTAGGCTGATCTCCAGCCGGTCGTCAAAGCCCAAATGGCCAAGGCGGTCCGGCCATTCGATCAGCAGGACCGAGCTGGACAGCAGCTCGTCCAGACCCAGCTCGTAACTCTCTTCCGGATCGGTCAGGCGATAGAGGTCCAGATGCGCGATATCGAACCCTTGCGCCTCATAGATCTGCATCAGAGTGAAGGTGGGCGAGGGGACGTCCTGATCGGGTGAGGTCAGGGCGCGGATCAGGCCGCGCGCCAGCGACGACTTGCCCATGCCGAGGTCGCCGCGTAGGTAAACGACATCGCCTGCGCGTAACTGCGGCGCGAGTTCGGCGCCGAGCTTTAAAGTGGCGGCCTCATCAGGCAGGTGGCGGCGCCGCGGCTGCGTCGGATCAGGCTTTGTCGGCATAGGGCGCATCCGGATTAAGCTTGAGATTATGCTCAACATAGGACTTCAGACGCTCGACATCCAGATCGTCCGCGTCCGGATTAATGACCGGACCAAAGCTGAGATCGAAGCGCCTGCCCGCCTTATTGAGGAATTCGTGGAACAGGGTGATGTCGCGCAATTCCTGCGAAAAGCGGTTGAACAGATGGAACCAGAGCGAATCCGGCCCGGACAGATGCGCGGGCAGGATCGGCGCGTCATATTTCTGCGCCAGCGATACGCAGGTTCCGGCCCAGGGCGGGTCGATCAGATCGCCCGACGCATCGCGCCGCGCCAGCCGTCCGGCGGGGAACATCACCACACAGGCTTCACGCTCGAAGGCGTCCTTCGCGGCCTGCAAGGTGGCGCGCGTCTTGTCGCGCGTGCGCTTGGCCTCGACCCATTCGACCGGGATCAGGCTTTCGCTGAAGCGCGGATTGACCCGCAGCGCATCGGCATTGGCGAAGAAGATGATATCCTTGCGGCGGCGTTTCAGCGCGTCGCGCACAGCGATTCCGTCAGCGATGCCGGTCGGATGGTTGCACACGACCAGGCAGCGACCTGTCTGCGGCAGGCGGTCCAGCCTGCGCGCCGCGACCTCCAGCGACAGCAGGCGCGAGACGTAATCGAGCGCGTCCTCGCCGCTCCGTTGCGCCACCGCGTCGGCCATGCCGACCGCCTTCGGATAGCCGAGCAACGCATAAAGCGGCGGCTTGACGAACGGCCATGCCGGGCTTTTGACCAGCCTGGGCGCCCGCTCATAGATCAGTTCGTCGATAATGTGCATCCTGCCTGATCTGGCGTAATTTCGTGAGCTTGGCAAGGCGCGCGCGAGCGTCTAATCTGCATGCATGACCACGCCCTCGACCGAGTCCGGCTTCAAGCCCGAAAGCGAAGACCGCCGCCATCCGAAGGCGTTTTTCCCCTATCTGATCCTGTGGGCGGTCTGCCTGTCCGCTTTGGCCTTTGCGGCCATGATGCTGATCGTCCTGTCTTAACGCTTTGCCAGAACGCCGTTAACCATTTATAGTCGCGGCCCTGTGGAGCGTCGTTTCAGGCGCGGAGGGGATGCGGATGAGCCGGAAAGCCATTTTGTGGGCCATGGCCCTTGTGGTGATCGTGCCCGCCCTGATCGGCGGCGGTTACTGGATCTGGTGGGACCAGGTCGAGAAGTATGCGCCCGTCACCCTCTCAAATCCCGATGATGTTTCGGCCATCCAGTCCATGCTGGATCGCGTCGATTATGTTTCGCCCAACGGCCCCGGCAATATGGCGACGCGTTGGGTCTATCTGATTGGCTATCGTAACTGCGCGCCGTGCAACGCCTATCAGCGCAGCGAATTTTCGACCTTGCAGGCGGCGGGCATCGATACGCGCGTGGTGATGTTCGCCCGGCCCGATGACGGCGCTCAGAAGCAATCGACGCCGGAAGAGCGTTCGACGGTCGCCGAACTGTGGCTGAACCGGAGCTGGCCGCTTTACCTGCAATGGTTCAACGCGCCGGAAGGCGACTGGAAGGCGACCGGGCTGCCTGTGACCGATGACGACATGGCGCGCTCCGGAGTCGTGTGGGCGTCACGCGAATTCGTGTCCGAGCTGACGCCGGTTTTAGGCCGCAACCGCATCAATACCAGCTATCCGCTGGTCATCTGGCGCAACGCCAATCACCAGTTGCGGGTCTGCGCCTGCGCCAGCGACAAGGCCTATCACTTCATCCGCGAGGATTTCGGCGTCAAGGGCGATCTGGAGCAGGCGGCGCAGAATTTGATCGACCTGCCTGGCAAGCTGATCAACAGCGCCACATCGACGAGCGCCGCGCCCGCCAACTACGGCCCGGACGGGCAGGCGCAATAGGTTAGTCACCACGAAAAACACGAAAAGACCACGAAAGCGTCGCAGCGAAACGGTGATCTCTTTTCATACAGTAAAGGCGCTCCGCGCATCTACGAACAGAGTCCTTTCGTGCCCTTTCGTGGTAAAAAATAACCCCCGCCAGCG
>DATMTF010000119.1:0-4128 GCA_035565015.1 Asticcacaulis sp.
CCCCAGCGAGCGCGCCAAAGTGGCGTGACTCAAGAAACCCAGCCTCCGGAAAACCCGCGGCGGTTCAGACCGTTGTAATGGGCCGTTTCAAGGGGCTGTATTCGGGGCCGGTTCAGGTGATGAAAAGATGGATTTTGTCACATCCACGCCCTATGCGATTGCCCTGCCGTAAACGGGGAGGAACCTGCACAAAAAGCCGAAATCTATCCCCGCCCGAAATTTCAGGCGCATCCTATCCCCATGTCATCGCATGCGCCCACAGCCCAGCCTCAGCTCACGCCGGAAGAACGCCGCAACCATCTGCGCGCCTTCGCCGACCGCATGCTGCTGAAACTCGCGGCGATGGACGATCCTGAAGACCTGCCCGGCGTCGAGCGCGCCGTGCGCGCCGCCTCGGTCGTCGAGCGCCTCTACAGCCGCTGCGACCGCGCCGAGCGCGGCAATGACGATCCGCGAAAATTACGCGCCGACCGCGCCCGCAACGAATCCGAGGCGATCAGGGCGCAGGTCTCGCTGGCCGACACGCTCAAATGGGGCGAGGAGCGCCGCCGCAATCTTGGCCCCTGGTGGGACGCCGCCGGCGAAAAAGCCGCCGCGCCCGCCGCCGTCATCCCTCCGGCGGCAAAGCCCGTCGAAACGCACGACACGACTGAAATCGAGACTGAAACCGCGCCCAAAACTGAGACCGCGAACCCGCCGAAGGTCGCCCCCGAAGTCACCTATCTGGACTATACCGACGCTATCGCCGCCTGGCGCGTCGAACTGGGCCTCGACCCGCCGCCGCCGTGAGGTTGGGCGCCGCCCGGACGGCGGATTACAGCGTCTCGGAAAAAGAAGTCGGCGCCCAGAAATCCCAGCGTTCCTGATGCAGTCCGGCGCTTTCTGGTTGCGGCGCACAATGCGGACATTCCTCCAGCGCCTCGCTGACCGTCAGGCCGTGATCAATGGCCTCCATCACGCACTTCATCCGTTCCGCAGCAGGGTCCATCGCAGGATCTCCTCATGAGTGAGACTGTGACTGTGCGCCTGATCCGCGTGTCTGGGAAATCACAAATTTTTGCGCTTGCGAAGATCAGCGGACGGACGGTTTGCGCCGCCCGGACAACGACATTTACCCACCGTATAATCTTAACGAAAGATTGACGCGCTCTGGCGGGCGGCGGCAAGACGGCTTACATCTGCGGCAGGTGTGAGTCGGGAGCGGGCGTTGATGTCGCAGACGCGTATTCTGGTATTTGGCAATGAAAAGGGCGGGGCGGGCAAATCGACCGTCGCCCTGCACGTTGGCGTGCATCTGCTGCATCAGGGGCATCGCGTCGCCTTTCTCGACCTCGACCTGCGGCAAAGATCGCTGGCGCGCTTCTTCTCCAATCGCCAGACATGGGCCGCCGCCAATGATAAGGCCCTGCCGCAGGCCTTCGAGCCGTTTCTGCACGCCAAACCCGCCGACCTGCTGCATGTCCCGGAGGCCGAGGCCAGGGCCGCCTTCGACCGCGCGCTGGAAGAGGCGCTGGACGGCGCCGACTATGTGCTGATCGACACGCCGGGCGGCGACCACGTCCTGTCGCGCCGCGCCCACGCCGCTGCGCATATGATCGTCACGCCGATGAATGACAGCTTTATCGACTTCGACCTGCTGGGCGAGGTCGATCCGGTCACGCTCGACGTCAAGCGCCCGTCCATCTACGCCGAGACGGTGTGGAACTCGCGCAAGACGCGCGCGGTCTGGGACGGCAAGTCGATCCGCTGGATCGTGCTGCGCAACCGCCTGGCCCAGCTTGAGGCGCGCAACCGCCGCCGCGTCGATGAGCGCGTGCAGGCCCTGGGCCGCCGCGTCGGTTTTGAAGTCCTGGCGGGTCTGCGCGACCGTGTGATTTACCGCGAACTGTTCCCGTTTGGCCTGACCGTGGCCGACCTGTCCGAGGAGGTCAATCCGGTCGCCATGTCGCTCGGCCACGTCTCGGCGCGGCAGGAGCTGCGCGCCCTGATGGCCTCGCTGGGCCTTGATCAGATCGACGCCGACGCCGTCCTGCCCGCCGATCTCGAAGCCGAGGAGGCGTAAAGTCCATGTGGCTGGCCCTGATCGCGGCGGTCTTTCTGCTGCTCGTCTATGTCGGGCGGCAGTCGCGGCTGGGGAAACTGCGTCCCGGCCCGTGGATCCGCCAGTTCCGCGCCGCGCGCAGCCTGATCGGCCTGGCCCTGTGCGTGTTCGGAATCAGCCTGTCGGCGCGCGGCCTGGTCTGGGAAGGCGTGGCCGCGATTGTTCTGGGCATCGGCATGATGGGTACGGTGCGCCTGCAAGCCGCCTTTCGCCGCCCTGAGCCTCAGGTCGCGGCGGCCTATACCGAGGCCGAAATCAAGGCCTACCGCACGCTCGACCTCGCCGTCGGCGCCGACCGCAACGCCATCAAGGCGGCGTGGAAGCGCCTGATCAAGCAGGCCCACCCCGACCAGGGCGGCTCGCTGGAGCGCACCCAGACCCTCAACGCCGCCAAGGATCTGCTGCTGAAACGGCGGTGAGCGCTATTTCAGGCGTCCGGCTTGATGACCATGCAGTCGAGATGCTTGGCGCTCATCGACTTGCAGGCCTCCTGCGCCTCCGTTCGGGTCAGGGCGGCGAAGCGGGTGCGGTACCAGCCGGCGTCGGACTTGCTGATCTGCGACTTGCCCTTGCTCAGCGAGTCGTCAAAGCGCGCCTGCACCTTCCTGACCCAGTCGCGCGCCAGGGAGTGATCGCGGAAGGCGCCGACCTGGATCGACCAGACGGCGTCGGCGCGCGCCTTCTTGCGGTTCTTCTTCGTGTCGGCCTCGGCCAGACGCGTCCTGACGGCAGGCCTGGCCGAAGCCGCCTTCGTTGCAGGCTTGGCGACGGGCAGATCGGCGGCGGTCGGCGCGGCGTTGAGCGCGGCGACGACATCGGGCGCCTTCACGACCGCGCTGGCGCGCTGGACATTGTCGTCGGTGGCGTTGGCCTGCTCGCTGCCTTCGAGCGCATCACGCAGTTGCTGATCGCTGAGCGGCTTGTCGGCGCTGGCCAGAACCGTGTAAGGCACCGGGCCGTCGGGCGTCGAGACCTGATAGGGTTGCGGCGAGGACGGGATGGCGCCGCCATTGGCGAACGCCTTGTCGAATTCGGCCTGCGCCACGAGCGTCTCGCCGTGATCGCGTCGCGATTCGACGTCAAAGCCGATATTGAGCAGTTCTTCGCCATGTTCGCGGCGCTGGCGGCTGGAGGTGGCGCCCATGATCACCGCGATCAGGCGGTGGCCGTCCTTGACCTGCGAGGCCACGAGGGTCAGGCCCGCCGCGTTGGTGAAGCCGGTCTTCATGCCGTCCACGCCCGGAATGCCGTGCAGCGGATTGTGGTTGTAATAGGTGCGTCCGCGGAAAGTTACGCTCGGCAGGTCGAAATAGCTGTAATATTGCGGATAGTCGCGCAACACCGCGCGGGCCAGAATGGCCAGATCGCGCGCCGAAGTGATCTGGCGCGCGTCGGGCAGGCCGTTGGCGTTGACGAAGCGCGTCTCGGTCATGCCCAGTTCCTGCGCCTTGATCGTCATCATGGCTGCGAAGCGTTCCTCGCTGCCGCCGACCTTTTCGGCCAGCGCCACGGCCATGTCGTTGGCCGAATACATGGCGGCCAGACGCATGGCGGTGTCCACATCGATCGTGTCGCCCGGCTTCATATAGACCTTGACGGGCGCCTGCGAGGCGGCGTGCTGGCTGATGACGATCTGATCGCTGGGCTTGATCTGACCATGCGACAGGGCGTCGAAGACCAGATAGAGCGTCATGATCTTGGTCAGCGACGCCGGATAACGCGCCGCGTCGGCGCGCATGCCGTACAGCACCTCGCCGGTCTGCGCGTCAACGACGATGCCCGCATATTTGGCGTTGTCGCTTAAGTCCTGCGCCTGCGCCGTCGCGGCGACGCCGGAAACAAGAAGCAGCGCGGTCATGCCGCCGGAGGTGAGGGGCGCGATTTTACGCCCGAATGAACGCCCGAAATTACGCATCGAAGCCTGATCCCTAAACTCAATCCGCAGATACCGCCGCCCGCCGCGCGATGGTTCTCTAAAAGATCAATATGGTCCCATTATGAAGCCGATGATCCATGTGGCAAGTATG
>DATMTF010000120.1:0-12810 GCA_035565015.1 Asticcacaulis sp.
CTGCCCGACGGGCCGCCCGATGCGTCCTTGTAACCGCCGGTCCAGCCGGAATAGGTGCGGTTGACCCAGTCGAAGACATTGTAAACCTCGCCGTCAATGGTCACCACCGAGCCGTTGGGCAGGGTGAAGTCCTTGGCGATGCGCAGGTCGAGATCCTTATAGGCCAGCTTGTTCTTCGGGAAGACGTCGCTGGGGATGATGCGCAGGGCCGGGCCGGAATTGTCGATCAGGTCGAAGGGCTGGCCTGACGCAAGAGTCAAGGTGCCGGAAAGCTGCGTATCCCACGGCCCGTCGACAATGCCGGTGCCGACGAAGCGCATCTTGTCCACCCCCGGCGCCGGGTGCATGCCGGTGTCTTCCGGCGAGGCATAGTCGAAGGCGTATTCGGTCGAATTGCCGTTTGCCTTGGCGTTGGTCAGGGTCAGGGTGCCGGTATAGCCGTAATGCGAGGTGCGGCTATAGGGCTTGTCGAGCTGGAAGTAGAGGGCCTGATAGTCCGACTTGCCTTCGTCGTTGGAGATCAGGAAGTTGCCATAGCCCGGCAGCGGATAGCCCCAGGGCTGGCAGGCGTATTGCGGTCCATTGGCGCACCATGTTCCGTCCGGATTGCGGTTGCCCAGCACCCAGGCGAACAGGTGATGGCCCTTGATCTCCGACACGGTCATGCTGGCTTCCATCTCGCCGAAGCGGTGGCGCACGCCCAGATCGAGCTGGTCGTTATAGGGCACGCGCGTATTCTTGTTCAGCGCGTAGATTTCGCCATTGCCCAGATTGGCCAGATTGACCCCGCCCGGCGTCAGGAAGGCCGTGTTCCACGGCACGCGGCCATTGGCGTCGCGGCCATTGGTGGTCGCGCCCGAACAGGCCGGCACGCCGGTCGTGGCCGAGGTCGTCGGATCGCAGAACTGGATCGACAGTTGCGGCGAATAGGCGCGGCGCGCCTCGATCTGGATATAGTCGTTGATCGTGCGGTCATAATAGCGGCCATAGCCGCCGAAAATAACCGTGCGGTGATCGCCATTGATATCGTAGGAGAAGCCGAGGCGCGGCGCGAACATATTCTTCACCGGGCGGCGGTTATGGCCGTCGGAGATGTAGTCCTCCGGATTAAAGCCCGCCTTGGCGAAGTTCGTATAGCTGCGGATGGCGGCGGCGACGGCGTCCGGCGTGACGTAAGAGTTGCCGAGCATGTCCTCTTCGTAGTCCCAGCGCACGCCGAGATTCAGTTGCCAGTGCTGGTCGATGGTCCAGTCGTCCTGAGCGAACAGGCCCCACTGGTTATTGTGCGTCTCGATGCTCGGATTGCCGATATTGGCCAAGGCCGCGACCGGCACATTGTCCGAAGCGGATGGATCGTAGGTGCGGTCGTCATAGAAGAACTGATAGAGATTCTCCGCCGCATTGTAGCGATAGGAGGCGTATTTGAAGCCGACCTTGATGACGTGGTCGCCATGCCAGCTCAAACCGGTATAGGTCAGGTTGTCCTTATAGGTGACATTGTCCTGCGACTTGACCTGGGTGTATTGCGGGCCGCCGATGTCGGCGATAGAGCAGGTCAGGCAGCCGCTGTTGGCCTTGGCGTCGTTCAGGCTGACGCTGGGCATGTCCGAGGTATTGGACTGGCGCCAGTGATAGGACTGCGTCTCTATGGTGGCCTCGTTCAGCCAGTCGCCGAAGCGGTGCTTCCACGATAATGTGCCGGAGCGCAGGAACTGGTCGAGGTTCGAGCCCGCCGAATAGGCGGTGACGCCGCCAAACCCTTGCGGATTATTGTCCGTGCGGTTCATGATGCTGAAGTCGATGGTGTCGTCTTCGGTCGGCGTATAGGTCAGCTTGCCGAAGAACAGCTTTTCGTTGAACGGCTGCGGATAGGATCCGTTCAGACTGTTAAGATAGCTGACCAGAGCCGGGTTGCTGGCCAGATTATTGCCGCTCTTGGGCGTCGGCATATTGACGGCCGTGGACGGATGCACCTCGTCGTCGCCTTCATAGGCGACGTAGAAATGCAGCTTGTCCTTGATGATCGGGCCGCCGAGGTCGAAACCGTATTGCTGGCGGTGATAGTCGGGTTTGGGATTGCCGCGCTCAAAATAAGGCTGGCCGGTCATGCCCTTGGTTTCGATCTCGTCGAACACGCTGCCGTGGAATTCATTGCCGCCGGTCTTGGTGACGGCGGTGATGATGGCCGTGCCCGCCTGCTCGTACTCGGCCTTGAAGTTCTGGGTCGAGACCTTGAACTCCTGCACGGCCAGTTGCGGGAACGGGTTGCCGCGCGACGAATCCTGACCGGCGACGCCGCCTTGCAGCACCTGGTTCTTCTGGCTTTGGCCGTCGATGAAGACATTGACCTGGCTGCCCGGCGTGGCGCCGGCCTTGAAGCCCTTGTTGTTGGTGTCCTGCGACACAGTCACGCCCGGCGCCAGGGCGGCGAAGTTGAGGAAGTTGCGATCGAGCTGCGGCAGGGAATTGATCTGGGTCTGCGACACGACGGTCGCGACCTCGGCGGTGCGCACCTCCTTGCGGCGCACGCCCACCACCGTCACCGTCGTCGGGGCGGCGGCGGACGCGGCGGCGTCGAGATCGAGGGTCGAGGTTTCGCCGACCGTCAGGGTGATGTCCTGCGCGTCCGAACCGACCGTGACGTGATAGTTGGACGGGCGCAGGCCGACGGCGATATAGGAGCCGTCGGCGCGGACCGTCGCCGTGATGCGCTGACCGGTATTGGTGTCGACGATCGTCACAATGTCGCCCGCATGCGCCGAAGCGACATGGCCTTGCAGATTGGCGGTGTCCGAACCGGCCATGGCCGGCGCGCTCAGGGCCAGACAGGCCGCCACCGCCAGCGCCGATGCGCCCAGAACCAGACGCGTGCGTCGTGTTGTAAACCTCATAATGTCTTCCTCCAGCTTGTTCTTGTCGCCTTTGCGTCGCAGCGCTCCGGCTTTTAGCGTCCCTGAGCGGGAAAATACGCAACGGATTGGGCAAATCAATGGGAATTTGCACGTTGTGCGCCGCAAATTTGCGCGGCGTTGCAAATTTGAGACAAATTTTCACGGGAGCGCGCCCTCGCTCGCCTCGCCGTTATTTACGATGAAACAGTCTAATTATTATTGTTTTTAAATAATATTTTTCAACAGGCCTCGCCCTGCGCTCAATATGTGAGCGATAAAATGGTCCCTTGACGGTAATGCAAATTTTGCATAAAACCATGGTGACTTGTCTGCAAGTTTTGCGGAAGATACATAAGCTTATGACCAAGAAACCCGCTCGCCCCGTGACGCTGCAACAGATTGCGCATCTGACCGGCGTATCGGTCTCGACCGCGTCGCGCGCCTTGGCCGGCCATCCGGCGATCAGCGACGAAACACGCGAACTGGTGCTTCAGGCGGCGAAGACTCATAATTACGACCTGAAAAAGCGTCAGGGCGCCGCCCAGAATCACATCACCGTCGTAATGGCCGTGCCCGCCATCGCCTCGCATATGGCCGAGCCGTTTCAGTTGCGCCTGCTGGGCGGCATAGGCAGCGCCATGCGCGAACGCCATATCGACTTTTCCATTTCGCACCGTGTGCCGCGCGACGACGAGACTCTGGCCGAACTGATGGCCGCCTATCCGACAGGCGGCTTTATCTTTCTGGGCCAGAGCCAGTATCACAACGCGCTCAATCGCTTTGCCAGACAGGGCCGCGCCATCGCCGTCTGGGGCGCGGAGATGGAGAATCAGGGCTATTGTTCGGTCGGCACCGATAATGAATTCGGCGGCCTGCGCGCCACCAACCACCTGCTGCGTCTGGGCCGCCGCCGCATCGCCTTTCTCGGCATGTGCCCGCTGCTGGAGATCGAGCAGCGCCTGGAAGGCTATAGGACGGCGCTGGCGAGCCACAATGTTCCGTTCGACCCGGCGCTGATCCATCGCTCGAAACTCGTTTACGAATCCGGTTTCGAGGCGGTCAGCGACCTTATGGATCGCGGGGTGTCGTTTGACGGCATTGTCGCCACCTCCGACATGCTGGCCATTGGCGCCATGCGCGCTCTGGGAGACCGGGGCGTGCGCGTGCCGCAGGACGTGTCGATCGTCGGCTATGACGATATCGACGTCGCCTCCTATTCCAGTCCGGCCCTGACCACCATCCGCCAGGACGTCAACCGCGCCGGCCATCAGCTCGTCACCAAGGTTCTGCGCCAGCTTTCCGGCCACAATTCGCCGTCGGAGCGCCTGCAAACCGAACTGATCGTGCGCGGCTCCTGCGGCGGCTGAGACGCTTTATTTTCCCGTTACGCAAATGTGACCGCGCGTCGCATCGACTCGCCTTTGGGACTTCGTTAAGGTTTGTCTTCAGGGTCAACCGAACGAGTGTACCGCCATGTCGCGCCTGATCACCCTGTCTCATGACAATCTGCCTCCCTCCTTGCGCAAACTGGTCGGCGCCGCCGCCCGCGTGCGCGACGTCGTCGTCAGCGAGGATTTCAGCTCGGCCTTCTATATGGACGCCGATCTGAATGTCCGGCAGGCGCCGCTGGACGCGGCGACGCAGCGCGACCTGCGTCTGGCCCTGTTCACCGAGGAAGTGGTCGCCTAGAGCGCTTTTCGATCTGATGGATCAGATCGGCGCTACTCACGTCTTTGCTTTGTCGCTTTTCCATATCCAAAAAGTGGAGCCACTTTTTGGGGAAACGCTCTAAATCCGCCTCGCCCAGTCCGATTTGCGGATGCGCTCGCTCAGGAAGCCGATCAGGGCCTCAACGCGCGCCGGTCGCGCGCCGCCCGGCGGCGTGACCAGCCAAAGCGCCAGTTCCGGTCCGCGCCAGTCCGGCAAGGCGATCTCAAGTCGTCCCGCCTGAACCTCGTCCCAGGCCAGAAAATCCGGCTGCATCGCCACCCCCGCCCCCTTCAGCAGCATATCGCCAAGCAGGTCGGCATTATTGACGCGCAAGGGCCCCGTCACCGTAACCGCGTAGTCGCCGCGGGTTTCGTGACGAAAACGCCAGACGCCCCTCCCCTTGCCATTCGTGTAGATCAGGCAGGTATGGTCGGCCAGGTCGCGCGGATGCTTAGGTCGGCCTTGCCGCGCAAAATAGTCGGGCGAGGCGACCGGCAGGATGCGCACCGGCGCCAGTTTGCGCGCCATCAGGCTGGAATCCTCCAGCTCCGATATGCGTAAAGCCACATCGACTCCCGCCTCGACCAGATCGACGAAATGATCGCTGAGCGTCAGGTCGACGCTCACTTCGGGATAGGCGGCGAAAAACTCCGCCAGCAGCGCGCCGAGACGGCGTATCCCGAAGGACATGGGCGCGGTCATGCGCACCACGCCGCGCGGCTGGGCCGCCTGCGCCGAGGCCTGCGCCTCCAGCGCCTCGCCTGCCGCCAGCAGACGCGCCGCCTCGTCAAGCGCCGCCTGCCCGCTGTCGGTCAGCGACAGACGCCTTGATGTGCGATGAAACAGACGCGCGCCCAGCTTCTGTTCCAGCCGCGTCACCGCCTTGGAAACGGTGGCCTGCGACAGGTTCAGCTCCTGCGCGGCGGCGACGAAGGAGCCATTTTGCGCGACGCGGGCGAAAATCGCCCAGGCTTCGAAATCGGGCAGGCGCATAATGTCACTTTTGGAAATGATGACTTTCGATCATTGATATTTCATCGCTTATGCGAAAAGTCCATAGTAGCTCCAATACAAACGCATCTGTCTGGAGAGACGATCATGATCGAACGCAGAGCCTTCAACACCCTGGGCGCCGCCAATCACGGCTGGCTGGACGCCCATCACCATTTCTCCTTCGCCGATTATTACGCGCCTGCGCGCACCCAATGGGGGGCATTGCGCGTCTGGAACGACGACACAATCGCGCCAGGGACCGGCTTTCCGCCGCATCCGCACGCCGATATGGAGATCATCACCTATGTCCGCGAAGGCGCCATCACCCATCAGGACAGCCTTGGCAATAAGGGCCGCACCGAGGCGGGCGACGTGCAGGTGATGAGCGCGGGCACGGGCATCCGCCATTCGGAATATAATCTGGAGCCGGGCCGGACACGCATCTTCCAGATCTGGATCCTGCCGACCGAACGCGGGACGAAAGGCCCGGCCTGGGGCGCCAAACCCTTCCCCAAGGGCGACCGCTCCGGCAGGTTCGTCGCCCTGGCCAGCGGCTTTGACGGCGATGACGAGGCCCTGCCGATCCGCGCCGACGCCCGTGTGCTGGGCGCGACTCTGAAAGCGGGCGAAAGCGCCGAATATGCGCTTGGAGAGGGCCGCCACGCCTATCTCGTCCCCTCCACCGGCGCGGTCGAGGTCGGCGGCGTCCAGCTCGAAGCCCGCGACGGCGCCGCGATCAGGGACGAGCCGGTCATTCGCGTCACGGCCTTGCAGGACGCCGAACTGGTGCTGGTGGACGCCGCCTGAAGTCTGACAAGGCGCGTCAGGAAGGTTTACGCTGCGGCATTTACGAAAATCGAACCAAGATTTGCGAAAATGGCGTTATGCGTCATACAGTTACCGCTTTTCTTGCGCCATTTAAACGAGAGCCCGACTCCGTCTTTGTGGAATTGGTGGATATCCTCTATACCACGCTGGCGCCCATTCTTATGGTCGGCGCGCTGATGGTCGGCATCGGCGCGCTGATCTCGCTTGAGAGCGGCGATACGGTTCTGGGGGCCTTGAGCGGACTGACCGCCGTCGCGACCCTTATCCGGGCGGCGAATATCCTGCTCTATCGCAAAGCGCGCCGGACGGCGGGCTTCAACGCCGCAACCGCCCGCCTTTGGGAGCGGCGTTACGCCGCAGGCAGCTTCATCTTCGCCCTTCTGGTCGGCGCCTTCAATGCGCGCGCGCTCGTCACCGGCGATCTCCACGCGCCGCTTTTGACCACAGGCCTGATCTTCGGTTACGGCTCAGGCATTGTGGCGCGCGTATCCGTGCGTCCGGCCATCTGCATTCCCAGCCTGTTTCTGGCCGTGGCGCCGACGGTCGCGGCCTTGAGCGTACACGTCAATCTGGCGCAAAGCTTTTATGGCAAGGCCAGTTACGCGGTTTTGATGTTCATGCTGGCCAGCTTTTCACTGATCGGGCTGGAAACCGTCAGCCATATTCACAGGAGCATTCTGCAGTCCCTGCTCACCAAGCGCGACCTGATGGCTCTGGCCGGTCGGGACGCCCTCACCGGCCTGCCCAACCGCGTCGTCCTGCGCGCGCGCCTTGACGAAGGCGTGGCGCGCGCCGAACGCAATGGCGATGTGATGGCCCTGCTCTGCCTCGATCTCGACCGCTTCAAGGCCGTCAACGACACGCTCGGTCATCCGGCGGGCGACGCCCTGCTGCAGGCCGTGGCGGGGCGGATTCGCGGACTGTTGCAGGCGGGCGATACGGTGGCGCGGCTTGGCGGAGACGAATTCGTCGTCATGCAGACCGGCGTGCGCCGCCGTGAGGACGCCGAAGCGCTGGCCCAGCGGCTGATCCGCGCCCTGAGCGCGCCCTACAGCCTGTCCGGCGTCACAGCCGAAATCGGCGTTAGTATAGGCGTCGCCCTGGCGCCGCGTCACGGGCACGATATGGAGCAATTGATCGCCTGCGCGGATGAAGCGCTCTACGCCGCCAAACGCGCCGGGCGCGGCGTCGTGCGCTTCTTCGCCGACGGGCAATCGGAGCCTGTCGCTCCCGCAGCGCTTGTCACGCTTCCCGGCGGCGTTCAGCGGCGATAACGAAAATTGATCCACCCGGTGCGGCCGATCACGTCAAAGACGCCGGACTGCCAGCCCTCGTCGCCGAAATAGGCGCCGCCCGCCTCGGCGCCGGGATAGCGCGGCGTCGGTTTGTTGAAGGCGTTGCTGAGGCCCGCATCCAGGGTCAGGCGGTCCGAAAGCTGGTAGGAGACGTAAACATCGTCATAGGCGATCGGCTTGGTCTTATAGGGCGCATAGGCCTCCGGCGTGATCTCGACCGTCTGGCGCATGCCGGAATAGAAGCGCGAGGTCCAGCCGAGGGACAGCTTGCCGCGCGTATAGCTGAAGGCGGTGCGGCCTTTCAGTTTCGGGAAGCCGAACACGCCGACCGTGTCCTCGACATTGTCGGGATTGTCGGGATCGGGCGTATACTTGTTCTCGAACAGGCGCGTCCAGATGCTGCTCACCGACAGATGACCGGCGTCTGCGCCCCAGCCCCATGAGGCCAGGTCGACGCTGTAGTCGATTTCGGTGTCGAGGCCGCTGGTCTTGCGCCGCGCCAGATTGATGTTCTGCTGCACGACCGAAACGAGGTTGTTGGTGACCGGATCGCGCGTAACCATGTCGCAGTAAGCGTTGTCGAGCGACGGCGCGTCCATGCACTTGTTAATGATGGTCTGGGCGTCGATCGACGAGATGACGTTGCTCATATCGATGTCATAATAGTCGACGGTCGCCTCGAAATTGCGCAGGAAGCGCGGCTTCAACACCACGCCCAGGGTCAGGGTCTTGGCGGTTTCGACCTTGAGGTCGGGATTGCCCTTCCTGATCACGTCCAGCCACAGCCAGTAGTCGTTGTGGTTGGCGGGCATGACGGCGGCGCAGTTGGCGGCGGTGTACTGGGTCTTATCGGCGCGATTGGGCAGGTTGTAATAGTTGCACGGGTCCGACAGCCATTGGCCGCTGATCGATGAGGCGGTGAAGACCTCGCTGATATTAGGCGCCCGCACCGCCTTGCCATAGGTGGCGCGCAGACGGATGTCGCGGATCGGCGCCCACTGCACGCCGTACTTTTCCGCCGTGGTGCGGCCCGCCGTCGAATAGTCGGCGACGCGCACGGCGGTGTCGAGCGAAAGCTGATGCGCGAACGGCAGGTCTTTCAGGATCGGCACGCTCAGTTCGGCGAAGGCCTCCTTGACGTCGAAGCGGCCCTTGAGCGGTTCTTCAACCACGCCGTAATCGGCGACATAGGCCGGATCGTCGGGATTGTATTCGGGATGCGCGCCGATGCTGTTGGCTTCGCGACGGTATTCGGCGCCGGCGGCGATCTGCACCTCGCCCGCCGGGAGATTGAACAGGCCGCCGGTCATATAGCCGGACCAGACATATTGCTCCAGCGAGGTCGACGCCTTGCCGGTGTCGTATTGCAGATAGTTGATGACGTCGGCGGTCAGCGGCTTGAACGGATTGAGCGGTACGCAGGCCGGATCGTCATTGCTGGGATCGGCATCGGCGTTGACGGCGCAGACCGGCGTTCCATTCGGCCCGGTCACGGCGTCGAGCGCGCGCACATAGCGATCATTGGAGGTGTTGTTGAGATCCTGGCGGATTTCGGTCGTCTTGCCATAGGAGAAATAGGCTGACCACGACCAGTCATGGCCGTGGAAGAAGCCCGGCAGATCGCCGTCAAAGCCGGTCACGACCTGATAGAGATGACGCCAGTAATAGGATTTCGACTTGCCCATTTCGGGGTATTGCCGAACAAAGGTCAGGCCCGCGTCGCCGAAGGGCTGGCCGCCATTGGCGGCGATGATTTCCGGCGTAATGTACGGATTGCCGTCCCATAGCTTGTTGCCGCCGCCCTCGTACCACAGGCCGTATTCGCCATGCGATTCGTTGTTGGCGTAGTCGAGTTCGAGGAAGTAGCGCGTGTTTTCCGTCAGTTGATAGCCGAATGTGCCGTGGGTGATGAAGCGATCGTTCGGCACGCTCAGCAGCCAGTTGTCGTAGCGCCCGCCGAATTCGCTGCCGCTGTTGGTCGCCAGCGATGTGACGCTGGAGTTAAGCGACAGGTCCGCCGTGGTCGGCAACAGGCCCGCCGAACCCAGCACCGGGTCGCGCATCGTGCCGTCATCGTTGAAAACGTAAGGTTTGGAGCCGAGCAACACGACGGCGCGCGGCGAATAGCTGAGAAGGTGCTGATCGTCCAGAATGGTGTTGATCCCGCTGGCGTTCTTTGTCCACCACGGATTGCCGTATGAGGTCGAGGGGCGGTCCTGGCCGCTGACCACGCCGTCGGAGCGTCCGTAATAGCCGTAAAGCGTGACATTGCCCTTGCCGCCGGCGAAATTCTTGCCCCAGAGCAGGTCGGCGTCATAGGTCGGCATGTCGCCATAGGTCGAGTTGCCGTAGCGCAGATTGGCGCTCAGGCCCTCGTAGTTCTTCTTCAGGATGAAGTTCGCCACGCCCGCCACCGCGTCGGCGCCGTACTGGGCCGAGGCGCCGCCGGTAATGATTTCGACGCGGTCGATCAGGCCGGACGGAATCGTGCTGATATCGACTGCCGAGGAGCCCGGCGCGCCCGGCACATGCCGGCGCCCATCGACCAGCACCAGGGTGCGCTTGGTGCCCAGCCCGCGCAGGTCCAGCGCGTCGAGGCCCGGATGGCTCTGATCCATCGAATCCTTGTCGCGGTTGGCGTTGGAGGTCTGATCGCTCTGGCTGATCACCAGGGCGGGCATCTGGTTGATCAGGTCTTCGATCTTGCGCGTCCCGGATTTTTCGATGACGTCGGAATTAATCACCGTGGTCGGCGTGGCGCTGGCGGCGCTGTTGTGACGGATGCGCGTGCCGGTGACCACGACGGTGGTTTCGCCGGAGGATGAGTCTGATGACGAATCCGCAGACGAATCTGAAGTCTGGTTTGAAGTCTGGTTTGAAGTCTGGACTTTTTTGTCCGATTTGGCTTTCTCGTCCTGAGTTTGCGCGTGCGTCGCAGGCGCGCAGGCCAGCGACAGCATGAGAGCCAGCACGGAGGCGCCGGCGGTGAACGTCTTGGCGGATGTCATGTCAGGCTCCATAATCGTATTTTGTAGATCGTATACAATTATGAGAATGGCGTCATGTCAACACAGTCCTGACACAAATAGCTCACAGAGGCGTTACGATGTGACGATTGCGCAACATGAACGATGTCAGCGGCGGACTTGAGCGGGCTGGTCTGTGACGGCATGGCGGCGGCAGGGTTGCGCCGACCTAATTATACTGTATACAATTTTACCAAGCCCCCGTCCTTATCCCAGCCCGGCGCCTGATCATGAAATCCCAGCTTCTTCGTTCCGTCTATCCTGCCTGCCTGAGTTTGATCCTGATGACCTCTGTCGCATCCCCCCTGCCCGCCGCCGCGCAAACCCCGGCGGCTCAGACTCCTGCCGTCAACTCGCCCGCAAACGCCGATCTGGACGCGCAGTTCGTGAAGCTGTCGCACGACGAATATGAATGGCGCATGGGCCATATGGCGACCACTGAGGATTCGGCCTCGGCGGCGCCGAACGCGCATCTGCCGCATGTCGACGAAGCGACGCAGGAAAAAAAGCTGGCCCACTGGCAGGAGGTTCTGACCCAGCTCAAGGCCATCGACCCGACGAAGCTGACTCAGCAGCACGCCGAGGATTACGCGGTCTACAGGTTTCAGATCGAAACCCTGATCGCCGACCAGCAGTTCAAGACCTATCAGCGCCCGCTGGCCGGGGACACCTCGTTCTGGAGCGACCTGACCTATATGACGGGCGGAAATTTCTTCACAGTTCAGGACTTTGAAAACTATATTTCGCAGTTGAACGACTTTCCGGTCTATTTTCAGGAAAATGTCGACAATATGCGCGCCGGCATGAAGCGCGGCTTCACCGTGCCGAAGGTGGTGCTGCAAGGTCGCGACTTAAGCGTCCTCAGCGCCATCACCGACACCGCCGAGGCCAATCCCTTCTATAAGCCGTTTCTGAAAATGCCGGACTCGATACCGGCGGATGAGCAGGCGAAACTGCGCGCCGAGGCCAGCGCGGCGATCCTGAACAAGGTCGTCCCGGCGCACAAAAGGGTGCTGGACTTCCTGCGCAGCGAATATATTCCCGGCGCCGTGACCTCGATCGCCGCCTATGACCTGCCCGACGGCAAGGCCTTCTATCAGTCGCAGATCCGCGAATACACGACCCTCGACCTGACGCCGGACCAGATTCACAAGACCGGCCTCGATGAAGTGGCCAAGATAAAGGCCGAAATGGAGGCCATCAGGTCGCAGGTCGGCTTCAAGGGCGATCTTAAGGCCTTCAACGACTTCCTGCGCACCGATCCGCAATTCTACGTCAAGACGCCGCAGGCCCTGCTCGATCGCGCCGCCTGGACCGCCAAAGAGTTCGACGGCGTCGCGGCCAAATATTTCGGGCGCATGCCGCGTTCGCGCTTCGCCATTACGCCGGTGCCTGACGACATCGCGCCCTTTTACACCGGCGGACGCGGCGGACCGGGCATCTATCTGGTCAACACCTACGACCTGCCGTCGCGACCGCTCTATTCCCTGCCCGCCCTGACCCTGCATGAATCGGCGCCGGGCCATGCCTGGCAGATGCCGCTGGCCGCCGAGAACAAGGCCCTGCCCGCCTATCGCCGCGACGGTTATATCTCGGCCTATGGCGAGGGCTGGGCGCTGTATTGCGAGCGTCTGGGCGACGAGATGGGCATCTATCACACGCCCTATGAGCGCTACGGCATGTTGTCCTATCAGATGTGGCGGGCAGCGCGGCTCGTCGTCGACACCGGCATTCACTCCGAAGGCTGGACGCGCGAACAGGCGCAGGCCTATCTGCTCGACAATACCGCCCTGTCGAAGCATGAGGTCACCACCGAGGTCGATCGCTATATCGCCTGGCCGGGACAGGCCCTGTCCTATTATCTGGGCGAAATGGACATCTGGCAAAACCGCCACCGCGCCGAAAAGGCTTTGGGCGACAAGTTCGACATCCGCGCCTTCCACGATGCGGTGCTGCAACTGGGCTCCGTGCCGCTGCCAGTGCTGGACGCGCGCATCGACCGGTTCATTGCCGAGGGCGGCAAAGGCCCCTATGCGGACGACGACAATTAGGGCGCATCCCGACCTG